>PLEA01000257.1 GCA_003136335.1 Acidobacteriaceae bacterium
TCTATGATTCCATATTCCTTAGCCTGCTGCGCGTTCATGATGAAGTCGCGCTCCACGTCTTTTTCTACCTTGTCCAGTTTCTGCCCGCTGTGCTTCGAGAGTAACTGGTTTGTAATCTCTCGCATACGCAGGATTTCCCGGGCGTGGATGTCAATGTCCGTGGCTTGTCCCGATAACCCTCCCATCGAGGGCTGATGGATTAGAATTCGCGAATTGGGCAGTGCCAATCTCTTTTTGGGTTCTCCTGATGCCAATAGCAGCGCGGCCATCGAGGCGGCTTGCCCGACGCACAGCGTCATCACGTCATTCTTCACGTACTGCATGGTGTCGTAAATCGCCATGCCGGCCGTGATCGAGCCGCCCGGAGAGTTGATATAGAGCTGAATGTCTTTCTCCGGATCTTCTTGAGCCAGAAACAACATTTGGGCAATCACCAGGTTGGCGATGTTGTCGTCAATCGGCGTGCCGATGAAGATAATGTTGTCGCGCAGCAGCCGGGAATAGATGTCGTAGGCGCGTTCGCCCCGCCCAGTCTGCTCGATGACCATTGGTACTAGCATCATTTGCGGGTCTTTTTTTTGCCAATCATTCGGTTTCACATTCACCTGCCACACTCCGCCCCGACGCAACACTTGGCTTGCATGGGGAGGGTCGAAGAGGTCCGCGTCGTTAGTTATTAACTACGCAGACTGGTGATACAGAAAATCGAGGGTCTTTTCGCTGCGGATTCTGTTTCGGATTCTATCGAGGCCCCCATCCTGTGTCAAACGAGCGCGGACCGCTTCCGGAGTCTGTTTCGACTGCTTGGCCAGGGCTTCAATTTCGTGATTCACTTCGTCCTCCCCGGCTTCGATTTTTTCCAGCTCCGAAATGCGTTCCAGTAACAATGCCGACTTCACATCCTGTACAGCCTGGTCCCGCTGACCCGCCCGCAGGCGAGGCAGATCCATCTTTTTCAGATCCTCCATTTTCATGCCCTGCGCCGCCAGAGCGCGCAGTCCACGTTCCAGCCGCAGATCGATCTGCCGGTCGACCAGCGACTCCGGCACTTCAAAGTCATTGCGTTTGACCAGTTCCGCCACTAATTTGTCCTTGGCTTCGCGCTCGGCATCGTGCTTGCGTTCCGCTTGCATGTTTTCGCGAATCTGTTTGCGCACCTGGTCAAGGCTGGTGAACTCGCCGAGTTCCTTGGCGAAGTCGTCATTCAGTTCTGGCAGATTTTTCTGCTTGATCGCCTGAATCTTTACCGTGTAGACGAACGTCTTTCCGGCCAGGCGTTTGTCGGCGACGTCCTCGGGATAGCTCACCTCGAACTCGCGCTCATCTCCGGCATTGGCGCCGCGCAGGTTCTCGGTGAACTCAGCGACCGTGTTCTTGCCGCCGATTTCGATCAGGACTTCATCCATGTGCACCGGTTGGGCGGCACCGTCGCCCTGTTTCGGCTTCCCGTCCATCGAGGATTGAGCGAAGTCGCCATCGGCCAGCGGACGGCCTTCCACCGACGTATAGGTAGCGTGCTGCTCGCGCACGCTGTTTACCGCCTCTGCTACTTCTTCGTCTTTTACGACGATTTCGGGGCGGTCGGCGCGAAGCTCCTTGTAGCCTTCGACGACGATTTCGGGCAGGATCTCGAAGCTGGCCTTGAAGCGCAGGGGTTCGCCATCATGAATGTGCAAATCAGTGACGCGCGGCTGCGACACCGGAATCATCCCCTGCTTTTCCGCCTCTTTGCGGAAATGACGCGGGACCAGGGCCTCGACCACATCGCTTTTCAGGTCTTCCTTGAATCGTTGCCGGATGATGGAGGCAGGCACGTGGCCCGTGCGAAAGCCGGGAAGCCGCGCCACTTTCTGGTATTTCTGGATAATAATTTCCATCTCGCGAGTGACCTCCTCGGCGGGGATCTCGACCGAAATCTCGCGTTTGACGCCGTCTTTGTTCTTCGCGTCGACTGTTTCTGTGGGACTCACGTTTACCCTTTCCGCTTGCCTTGCCACGTCCGGCCATAGGCCCAGGATCCTCGAGCAAAGCACCGATCCCGTTCACATGGCGTTAATCTTGAGTGTAAAGACTCAGGGAGAGCAGCGTCAAACGTGCTGAACGGTCGTTGGTCGTTCGTCGCAGGTCGTTGGCCCAAACTGGCACTGGAGTGTACAGTTTCAACGTTGTGATCAACGATCCAAACGGTCTAATCACCGATTTCTGCCGCTGCCGCAAAGCTCGCCGGATTCTCGATTAGTACCCAGAACATCAAGCATGAATCTCTCCCGGCCCGCGCCGAGTGTCCGCCCAATGCCTCCTGCGCGGTTTATGTTTTTTTCGTTAAAGGGACACCCGCAGGTCGTACTCAAGGTCGGCAAGGTTGGTGCGAATAGCGGGCCAAGGTTCGTTTAGCAGCACTACAGACCCAAGAGTTCAAGGAGCAATCTTGCCAAATCGCTCATCGGTGCTCCAGCAACATGGCCACGACTAGGATGTGCCGCTTCGCTCCAAGAACACAACGTTGGCGACTGGGTGAAGGAAAATACGGAAAGGGATCACTTCTTCGTGTTGTCGAACGATGGATTGCTCACATCGTTCCTTGAGGTATTCTTGCAGTGTCGGCTCCAACCGCTGTTTGAGGGCTAAGATCAGACTCTCAGCGGGTTGGCCAACGACCAACGACGAACGACCAACGACCGATGTCCTGGCTCACCATCCTCAACCGCGAAGTTGTCTCCTGCACTCGCTGCCCTCGTCTGGTCGCTTATCGCCAGGAGGTCGCCCGCGTCAAGCGTCGCGCCTATCTTAGCTGGGAATATTGGGGCAAGCCCGTAGCTGGTTTCGGCGATCCCTACGCGCGCGTACTGGTCATGGGACTCGCGCCCGGAGCGCACGGCTCGAACCGCACGGGCCGCCCGTTCACCGGCGACGCTTCCGGCAAGTTTATGTACCCCGTTTTATATGACACTGGATTTGCCAGCCAGCCTACGGCCGTCGACCGCAACGACGGCATGGTGTTAACGGATCTTTATATTACGGCCGCCGTCCGCTGCGCTCCTCCGGACAACAAGCCGCTGCCGCAGGAACTCACAGCGTGCTCCTCGTTTCTGGACCGCGAGTTGGCAGGATTAAAAAACATAAAAGTTGTGGTCGCGTTGGGAAAGATCGGCTTCGACGCGTACTTAAACTACCTGAAGCGTCAGGGCGTGCTCGCGAGCAAGAAAGCCTACGTCTTCAAACACGGCGCCAGCTACCGGATGCCGGACGGTAAAGTATTACTCGCGTCGTACCATCCTTCCAACCAGAACACCCAGACTGGCAAGCTGACGCGCAAAATGTTTGTAGAAATCTTTCAAGAGGCGGCAAAAATTGCCGATGGAGAAGCTGAGGCGCCGCTCGTTCCGGATCGTTCTCCCTTCCCCCGCTCGGGGGCATAGCCAAAAGCTGGATCGCGAACCGGGGCGGCACCGTTTCTCCTAGAGAATTGATGATTGCTGATTGGTTGATTGTTGATTGAAAATCGAAGTCCCTCGGAGGTGCTTTACGTAATCAATCAGCAATCAGCAATCTACAATCAGCAATTGCCTTGGGAGTGTCCGCCCCACACCACCTACCTTAGCTTGGTCACCGTCACCTCAAGCTGAAACTGGCGATTGGAGGTGGGGTCGTCCGCGCTGCCGATAATGATTGACTTCCCGGGGATCACAATGGTACTCCCACCGATTTTGATTTGGCGAACTATTGGATTCGATAGACCATTGTTTTCATGGCTCGGCTCGGCATCGATATTGCTGATCTCGCTGCCCGCTTGCAACTCCAACTCATCACTGCGCTCCTTCAGGGAGCACCAGATGTGTGTGCCAACATCCAGATACTGAAATTGCGTGTTAATAACCGGGCTAACTGTGGCGCCTGACGAGGCGCTTGCCGGGAATGAGCCAGTAGCTACCGGGACCCGTGTGCCAATCTTGACCTCTTGCCTGTCCCCAGGGACGTCCAGATTTATCGAGTAGCGTCTGCTATTGACTTTCTTTTCGCCCTCCGTCTCATTGAGGGAAAAATCCAGACGATAGGCATGTACTGGTTTCTCGGCCTGCTCTGCCTTGGAAGCTGAATCCTGCGCCTGCGCCAGTTCCAAGCCAGAGTAGAAAGCCATGGTTGTTACAAGCAGCCACATTGCCATTACTTTTCGCATATTATGTGCCTCATCTTTCCTGTTGATCCTGTTGTTGATCCGGGTTCTTCCCCGGAGGTTGATTCCTGATCAGTCGTTCGATCTCCTTCTCAGATTCCGCCTGCGCCTTCGCCATCATTACCGCTTCTTCCGGAAATTCCTGGACGTATCGAACCAAAAGCTGCTCTTCCTCGCTGAGCGGCCGCGGCGACGGGAACTGGTCGAGCTTGGGATTGGCGGCCGCGACGACTGTGGGGCGCGCACGACCCATGACACGCCTTGTCGCCGGGCCGGGTGTTTTTGGATTAACGTCGTTCGCTCCTACTGCCGACGCTACTCGCGGCCCAGGGCGCTCCACGCTCGGCGCTGTAGTTGGAGAATGATTCGCAATCACCGGCTGCGACGGTCTGCCCGATTTCCACGCCAAGGCTAGCGCCGCGACAACTACTACCGCCAACGCAGCCATTACACTCCAGCGCCACCACGCGCGATCCGGAACGCGTGCTCGCTCGGCACGCAAGTTGGCCAGAACTCGATCTTCAAGTCCGTCCCTCGGCTCTACAGCCGCGTACTTCGCCAGCGCCGCATCCAGTATGCGATCAAATTCGTCCTGCTTCCCATCGGTCATGGTTCTCACCTACTTCCTGCTAATCCGTCCCGCCAGCTTCTCGCGCAATATCTGCCGCGCCCGGAAGACTCTCGACCGCACCGCCGCTTCGTTGATTCCGAGAGTCGCGGCGACTTCTCGGGGTGACATCTCTTCAATCGTCGATAAAATCAACGGCTTGCGCAGCTTTTCAGGGAGCGCCGCGATCATCCGCTCCAGCGCCACACTGACCTGAGCACCCTGTACCGTCTCGTCGGCGGGAGTGTTAGAAGAAGCCACTTCGATGATTGGCTTCTCGGAATCTTCCAGGGGAACTTCTCGTGTCCGCCCCCGCTGCTTGGTCCGATCCACAGCGACGTGCCAGGCAATTCGCGCCAGCCACGTCTTCGCGTTTTCTACGGCCGAGAGCTTCGAACTGTAGCGCAGCACTCGCATAAACGTTTCCTGCGTGGCGTCTTCCGCATCGTGATGGTCGCGCAGCACGGCGTACGCAATGCGNNCGCTCAGGATCGCGTCTCCCGCCGCCAATCGTCTGCCCTCACTCATGAAGACCGTTCAGGGGCCGGTTTTGTTTAGGAATTTCTTTGGGATTTCTTTGGAAGAACGGCGGTGTCAATGCTGCTTGCAGAGCGTAAGAAAGGTTTGTCATTCCGAGCGCCTGATTTTGGCGCGAGGAATCTGCTATAGCGCCGGCAAGAAGGAGCAGATTCCTCGCTTCGCTCGGAATGACAAATTTAGGTGGATCGGTGTGACAAATTTAGGTGGGCCCGGAATGACAAATTTAGGTGAGCCCGATATGACAAATTTAGGTGGGGTTTGTAACTGACAACTGGCCGCAATTGGAAACTGCAACCTAGAAGCCGACCATCACCGGCTCCGGCTCCAGCCGCACGCCCCAGATTTCCTCGACGCGCTGCTGGATCTGATTTTTCAAGGCAAGCACCTCGTCGGCAGTGGCTCCTCCCCGATTTACGATGGCCAGCGCATGTTTGCTCGAAATGCCGACGTGGCCAAAGCCGTATCCGCGGGCGAATCCGGAATGCTCCACCAGCCACGCCGCCGAAATTTTCTTGCTCTTCTCCAGCGCGGGATAGCTGGGCAGCGTGAATCCCGTCGCAGCGGCTCGCTTCCTCAAGTCCTCATGCTGCTGTTGGGAAATCACGGGGTTCTTGAAAAATGAGCCGGCGCTCCGGCAATCGGGATCGCCATCAACAATCAACATGCCCTTCAACGCGCGGATATGCCGTACCGCCTCCCGAGTCTCGGCAAGATTGGGCGAAGTCTCGCGGCCTTCGAAGTGCCGTTTCAAATCGGCATAGCTGATGCGCGGCTCGCCGCCGGGCGTGAGCGCGTAGGCAACACGGAGAATGATGAACCGCGCGCGTTCCGTGGTATTAAAAATACTGGATCGGTAAGTGAAGCCACAGGCTTCGCGGCACAGCTCGCGCACCTGGCCATCTTTGAGATCGAACACTTCGACCGACTCGATCGTCTCCGAAACTTCCTGGCCGTAGGCGCCCACATTCTGTACCGGCGTGCCACCCACGCTGCCTGGAATTCCACTCAGGCACTCGACGCCCGCTGCCTGCGCAATAACAGCGTGCGAGACGAAGCGGTCCCACGACTCGCCAGCGCCCACGTCGAACAGAGCCTTTCCTTCGACGTTGCCCGCGCGCCGCTCGATGCCAGGAATTGCAACTTTCAGGACTAGTCCAAGCCAGCCGCTATCCGCGACGAGCAGATTGCTGCCGCCTCCCAAAACAAAGAGCGGCAGGTTCTTCGCCCGCGCGAATGCGACGCTTTCTTGTATCTCCCCAACTGACTTGGCTTCCACGAAGAAGCGGGCGGGCCCTCCCAACCGGAAGGTGGTCAAGGGCGCCAGTGGGACATTCTCCTGAAGAATCATTGGATTCGCTTTCAATATACACAGTCGTAGAGACGTTGCTTAAAACGTCTCCGCTGGCGCAGGCGATCTCACGTTACAATAGAGTCGTACCCACGGAGGAACAAAACCAAGATGCCGATGTATCCCGAAATTATGGTTGTCCCGATGCGCGAGGAACTGACGCGCCTGGGAATTGAAGAGCTCCGCACCGCCGAGGAAGTGGACGAGGCACTGAAGAAGCGTCCCGGCACCACCCTGGTGGTCGTGAACTCGATTTGCGGATGTGCCGCCGGACGCATGCGGCCCGCCGTGCGCATGGCGCTGCGGAATTCCATTCGGCCCGACCAAGCCTACTCCGTATTCGCCGGGCAAGAAACCGAAGCGACTGACCGCGCCCGCAGCTACTTCACGGGATACCCGCCGTCTTCGCCGTCAATCGCGATTCTGCGCGACGGCGAGCTCGTCTACCTGCTGCCGCGCCGCGACATCGAATCGCGCGAAGCTCCCGCTATTGCAGCGGATCTGCAGGCGGCATTCGATCGGTTCTGCGGCAAGCCCGCCGCAGTGTAACCCTTTTAGTGTTTGTCATTCCGAGGAGCGAAGCGACGAGGAATCTGCTGTCAGCCGGCGCCAGCAGAAAAGCAGATTCCTCGCTGCGCTCACAATGACAATTGCTTGGGAATCGGCGGCGGTGGCCTCTACTTCTTTTTCCCCGCGCTGACCATGAACGCCTTCACCACGATCGCATTCGGCTGCATGCCCACCGGAATCAGCGTCAGCAGCCCATATTCGTTCGGCTCCAGCTTCCTTCCCGCGTAACGCGGATCCGCTCCTCCATCTGATCGCGGTTTGCGTTTCTGGATTACCGTCACGTCCCCCGATTGCGTATCAAGCACCAGGATATAGTTCTCATCCGGCGTAAGCGCGAGGCCATCCGGCCGGCTTCCCACGGTCAGGGTATAGATGCGGCGGCCCAGATCAATGTCGTAGACTGCGACGCTGTTCGATCCGAAGTTCGTCACGAAGAGCCGCGAATTGTCGAGCGTGACCACGCCGCGGGACGGATGCTGTCCGATCTCCAGACTGTTGCCCACTTCGTCGTTCCCGGTTTCGATGATCGAGATGCTGTCGGAGTCGAAGTTGCACACCATCAACTCGCCGCCATCGGGCTTGAGCGTGATGCTGACCGGAGTGCGGCCCACGTCGAGCAGCGCCATTAGGCGGTCGCTTTTCTGCGTACCGCCTTGCAGAGCGATCGAGGCAACCTGCGACGAGCCGGAACAGGCCACGAATGCCTTGCTCGAGTCGGGCAGGATCGCAATCTCTTCGGGTTGCTGGCAAACCGGCAGCGTCGCGCGCACCCGCAGCAGCTTCGCGTCGATCAAGGACACAGTGTTGTCGCCGCGATTGCTGACCACGATCGTTGAGCCATCCGGTGAACCTCGCGCCAGTCCCGGTGAAGCGCCCACGCGCACGTTGCCGATCACCTGTCGCTTCTCGAGATCAATCACGCTGACGTTCGCTGAGACTGAGTTGGCCACGTAGGCGCGTTTGCCGTCCTGCGCCACATCAATAAAGTACGGCCTCCCGTGCACGCCGATCGTCGCCACGACAGTGTTCGTTTCGGCATCGATGACGCTGACGTTGTTCGAACCCGCATTGACCACGTAGATTTCATTCTTCTTGCTATTGGCGGCGATCCCTGTGGGTTCGCTGCCGACGGGGATGGTCTTGAACAATGAGAATGTGCGCAAGTCAATCACGCTGACCGTGTTGCTCTTGCCGNNTGGTGACGTAGGCGTATTCGCGGTAGGCGGGCCCGTAGTCGGGCAGGGACTGCTCGCGGAAGTACCACCAGCCTGCCCCAGCAAGGATGGGAACTAGCACAGCGATGAAGAGGAGTTTTCGCAAGGTTTTTGTTTCTTAAGAAGAAATCAAAGATAGCAGAAGGGAAGGAGCCGGCGCAGATCACCGAGCTGGATCGATAACTTTCAGTCCCCGTACTTGAGCAAAATGACGCTGGTTAAACGTGGCCACCGCGCTTCCGCGTTCCATAGCTGTCGCAGCAACAATGATGTCATAGTAACCGATCATCTTTCCGGAAGACTCCAACGCCGCCCAAATGCGAGCGTGCTCAAACGCGGTCGTCTCCGTGTAGGGAATGATAGGCAGCCCTTCCAGAATGGCACGGATATAGCGTTCGCGCCTGGCTTTGTGCACCCCTGTCGACCGTTCCACGCCGTGCCACAATTCCGCAACGGTGATGGCAGCGACCTCGAATCGCTCGCCGGCCAGATCAGCCATCCACGTCACTAGGTCGAGGGTTCCTTTCTTTCCCCGAATGATGACATCGGCATCAAGAATTATCGCCATCGGTCGGCCGGGGCTTCCAGACTTTTGCGGGCTGCTTTTAAATCGCGATTCCAGGCGATGGCCTCATCCGTAGGCAATTCCGCCCTGGACTTGATCCCCCAGATCTTCAGCTTCTGCCGATAAGAGTAGAGAAGACTGATCCGGGCGCGGCGATTCAATCTCCACGTTGCTGTTTGCCTCGCGTAACAACGGATTGAACCGGACGTGAACCTTATAACTGGTATCGACGGCATGGCCCTGTGGCGTTGCAGGACGAAAACGCCATTTACGAACTGCAGCGACAGCGCTCTTGGAGAACTCAGGATCACCCCCGAGCATCACAATGTCTTTCATTCTGCCGTCGGTGGCAACGCTGACGCGTATCTCCACTTGTCCCGCCCTGCCCTGGCGGAGACCATCCGGCGGGTACTTTGGCTTGATCATGTTCTCCGGGATCGGTGCTCCAGGCCCGACAGGGCACGAGGGGATATCGCCGGTACTACCGGCCTGGCTTGTTTGCGGAGCAAGACCCAGGAAATGCAGGGCTATCGTCACAGCGAGGACAGCCTGAATCATCAGTACGACTCCTACTTGCTTACCGCCGCCGTTTCCCGCACTGCAATCGCGGGCACGGTTCTTCCCACCACCGCCGCGATCTGGCGCACCTGCTCCATCAGTTCATCGAACTGATCGGGAAATAGCGACTGCGGACCATCCGACAGCGCCTCATCCGGCTTGTGATGCACTTCCACCATCAAGCCGTCCGCGCCCACGGCTACCGCTGCGCGCGATAGCGGAGTGACTTTGTTGCGCTTGCCAGTCCCATGGCTGGGATCGACCAGAATCGGGAGATGGCTGAGTCGCTGCACCGCGGGCACCAAGCTCAGATCGAGCGTGTTGCGCGTGTGGTCGGCGAACGTGCGGACGCCGCGTTCGCAGAGCGCCACGTTGTAGTTGCCCTCGCTCAGAATGTATTCGGCCGCCATCAGGAATTCTTCCAGCGTCGCCGACATGCCGCGCTTCAGCAACACGGGCTTGCGGGCGCGTCCGGCGCGCTTCAGCAAAGAAAAATTCTGCATGTTGCGGGCGCCGATCTGGATCACGTCGGCATACTCTTCGACCAGGTCGAGCGATTCGTTATCGATGGCCTCGGTGATGATCTTCATCCCAGTGTGCTGGCGGATTTCCGCCATAATCCGCAGCCCTTCCTCGGCCAGCCCTTGAAAAGAGTAAGGAGAAGTACGCGGCTTGTAAGCGCCACCGCGGAAGAATTGCGCGCCAGCGCGACACACGCGCTCGGCGACGGCGAATGCCTGCTCGCGATTCTCGATCGCGCAAGGTCCGGCAACAATGGCCAGTCCCAGCCCGCCAATCGTGGCCGCGGTTCCCGGGAAACGAATGACCGTGTTGTCCTGCTTGATGTCGCGACTGACCAACTTGTAGGGCTTCGAGACCTTGATCACTTCCTGCACGCCCGGCATCTCTTCCAGTGTGCCCTGCTCGACCTCGCCCTTATTGCCGGTAATGCCGATGGCGGTGCGTTGCGCGCCCGGCATGGAATGCGCGCGATAGCCCAACTTCTCGATCTTCTGACAAACGGCGCGCACCTGCTCTTCGGTGGCCTGCGCCTGCATGACGACTAACATAGATTCACCCCAGGAACGAATCACGTAGGGACAGCCGTCTCGGCCGTCCGTCGAGCAAAGCTCGACGCACTTTCCTCGCCGCCTCCGCGGCAGCCCATCAAGTCTACCTTTGCCGCTCTTGCACAGCAAACGCAGCACGCTCTCTGCAACCCGCGCCGGACAAAATACAGACTCGCTTTCTTAATCTTGTGACCCATCCTTCGTGGCCCACCGCACCAGCCATTGTGATCAGGATCACAGCCCGCGGGATCGCGCCGGGATAAGGTGATATCAGTTCACCAGGAGGATCAATCGTGGCTATTCCCAAAACCATGCAAGCAGCGGTCGTCGAGGAATTCGGCAAGCCCCTCGTCATTCAAGAAGTTCCGGTACCCACTCCAGGCCCAGGTCAGGCACTTGTGGAGATAATCGCCACCGGGGTGTGTCATACCGACCTGCACGCCGCGGAAGGCGACTGGCCCATCAAGCCAACTCCGCCATTTATTCCCGGCCACGAAGGCGCTGGCATTGTGGCCGAGCTCGGCGCTGGAGTCACACATCTCAAAGTTGGAGACCGCGTCGGCATCGCCTGGTTGCACAGCGCCTGCGGACATTGCGAGTTTTGTTTGTCGGGTTGGGAGACGCTCTGCCTCCAACAACAGAATTCGGGATACTCGGTCAACGGAACTTTTGCGCAATATGCACTGGGTCAAGCCGACTATCTGGGGCGAATCCCCAAGAATCTTTCCTTCGTGGACGCCGCGCCGATTCTCTGCGCCGGAGTTACAACCTACAAAGGATTAAAGCAAACGAATACGCGCCCCGGCGAGTGGGTAGTGATCTCGGGCGCCGGCGGCCTGGGCCACGTCGCCATCCAATACGCCAAGGCCATGGGCCTGCACGTCGCTGCTGTAGACCTGGGTCCGGAGAAGATGGCCCTGGCGCGCAAACTGGGCGCCGAGATCGCCATCGATGCCCGAACGCAAGACCCGGCCGCCGAAATCCAGAAGCAGATCGGGGGCGCCCACGGAGTGCTGGTGACCGCTGTTTCCACCATCGCCTTCAAGCAGGCGATCGGCATGTTGCGCCGCGGTGGCACCTGCGTGCTCAACGGCTTGCCGCCGGGAGAGTTTCCAATCTCCATCTTCGATGTTGTCTTGAACGGCTACACCGTGCGCGGATCCATCGTCGGCACGCGTCTCGATCTGGAAGAATCCCTGGCTTTCGCCGCCGAAGGCAAAGTGAAGGCAACCATCGAGACCCTTCCGCTCAACTCCATCAACGACGTATTCGACCGGCTCAAGCGTGGAAAAGTCAACGGCCGTGTAGTCCTCGGAATCGGCCAGCAGGGCGTCCGGGAAGAACTTACCGCAACTGCCATGAGAGGAATTAAAGCATAAGCACGAACGCCGCGGTCAGCAATGGCCGCGGCCTGTTTTGTTGTGGGGCCTAACATCAGGAGCGCCCCCACGAATCATGTATGAGATAGCCGTCCTCGGCTGTCCAGTCGAACGAAGCTCGACTCGCTTTCCTCGCTCTTTGCACACCATCGAGCCCAACTCTGCCATCGGCAGCTTTCTGCATCTCCTCCGCTTCGCCCGCATCCAACCAGTGCAACTCTCGAAATTCCCGGAGTCCTGATAATGAAAGCAGCAGTCGTTCCCTCGGTTAACGGCAAGTGGGAAGTCAAACAATGGGAAACTCCCAAAGCCGGCCCCAATCAAGTGGTCATAAAGATTCACGCCAGCGGCCTCTGCTACACCGATGTCCACATCACGCACGGTGTTATCCCCACGCAATTTCCCCGCGTGCTCGGACATGAACCAGTAGGCGAGATCGTCGAGGTCGGCCCCGCCGTCACCTCCCGCAAAGTCGGCCAACGCGTCGGCGTCGCCTGGGTGCAAAAAGGGGACGGCACCTGCGAGTGGTGCCTGCGCGGCAAGAAAGAACTGTGCCAGAACGCAATCTCTACCGGCATCGGACTGCAAGGCAGTCACGCCGAATATATGCTCGCTTACGCCGATGCCACGATGCCTCTCCCTGACGCTCTCAGCTACGAACAGGCCGCCCCAATTTTCTGCGCCGGATACACGGTCTGGAGCGGCCTTCGCCTGGCCGATCCCAAGCCGCACGAGCGCGTGGCCGTCGTCGGCATCGGTGGCCTCGGCCATCTTGCACTGCAGTATTCCAAAGCCTCCGGCTTCGACACGATCGCGGTCACCAAAAGTAAAGACAAAGAGAAAATGATTCGCGAGATGGGCGCGGATGAAGTGGTTGAAAGCGGCGAGAAATTGCTGGCTGCTGGCGGCGCCGACGTTCTGCTGGCGACCTCGAACTCGTGGGCCGCGACCGCTGAGGCCGCGAAAGGCATGCGCCCGGACGGCCGCATCATCCTGATGGGAGTGGGCAGCGAGCCACTAAACTACACTCCCGAACTCATGTTCAAGCGCGTCCGCCTGATCGGGTCGAGCCAGAATGGTCCCGAGTATTTGTACGAAGCGCTCGACTACGCCGCGAAAGGCAAAGTCAAAGTAGTCGCCGAGATTTACAAGCTCGACGAAATCGGCAAAGCCTACGACCGCGTAGCGGAAGGAAAAGTGCGCTTCCGCGCCGTGATCACAATGAACTAAAGGCCGCCGCGTATGTGGTGGGGACGGGCGTCTCGCTCGTCCCGCCGAGCAAAGCGAGGCGGCCTCTGGTTATACTTCGGCCATGCCCCGCTCCATGGCGCGAGAACAGGACATCCTCCAGCGGCCCGCGCCCAAACGCCCGCCCCGCCTGACTTCCCGCCGCATCGGAATACACACATCCTCCGCCGGCGGAGTGCAGAACGCCGCCGAGCGGGCTTATCGCCTGGGCTGCAACACATTCCAGATTTTTTCTTCCAGCCCGCGCCAGTGGGCTCCCTATGAACTTGGCGAGTTGCAATGCGCCGAGATGAACTGGCTGCGCGCCGGGTACGATCTGAAACCGCTGGTGATCCATACCAACTACCTGGTGAACCTGGCGAGTTCGAATGAACTCTTCCTGCAGAAGTCGATGGAGGCATTTCGCGGCGAGGTGGAGCGGGCGCTTTCCCTATGCGCGGAATATCTGGTCTTGCATCCCGGCTCATTTCGCGGCGCCGACCGTGAGCAAGGACTGCTGCGCACCGCCGCTGCCATCGCCGCATCCACGCAAGGGCTCGACCTGGCCCAGGGCGGCTTGACCATTCTGATCGAGAACACGGCGGGGGCGGAATTCTCCCTCGGCGGCAGCTTCGAGCAAGTTGCCGAAGTTCTTGAGCGCCTGCGCGGCATCGTTCCCGTCGGCGCCTGCATTGACACCTGCCATACGCACGTCGCCGGATATGACATTGTCCGCGAGGAAGGCCTCTACCAGACCCTGCAGCATCTCGATGCAACCATCGGCCTGAATCACGTCAAAGTCTGGCACTGCAATGACGCCAAAGCTGCGTGCGGGTCGAAACTTGATCGCCATCAGCACATCGGGAAGGGAACCATTGGCAAAGAAACATTCCGAATTCTGCTCAACGACCTTCGCCTTGCGCATGCCGCCTTCATCGCCGAAACGCCGATTGACGAGCCCGGCGACGATCGCAGAAATGTCGACGTGCTGAAAAAGCTCGTGGTCTGAGGTTCGCGGGCGAGGGCGCCCGCGCCAGACTCGCACCCTGCATTGTAGAATCAAGGATTATTGTGTAGTCCGATCTCCTTACTATGTCGCAGGCAGAAAAATCCGAAGGCACCGTGACTCACGCTGAACGTCCCAATCCGGAACGCACCGACGAGCGCTACGATGCCCAGCGCGTCGAAATCAAGTGGTTTGAACGCTGGCAGCAGAATGCCGCACTCTATGCCGCCGAGCCCAACTCGACGAAGAGAAAATACTACGTGCTCGAAATGCTGCCCTACCCGTCGGGCGCTCTCCACATGGGGCACGTGCGCAACTATGCCATCGGCGACGCGCTCGCCCGCTACATGTGGATGAATGATTACAACGTCCTCCATCCCATGGGCTGGGATTCGTTCGGCTTACCCGCGGAAAATGCGGCTATCCAGAACAACACGCCGCCGCGCCAATGGACACTCGGCAACATAGCCAATATGAAGGCGCAGATGAAGCGCCTCGGCTTTGCTTACGACTGGTCGCGCGAGATCACCACCTGCCTCCCGGAATACTATCGATGGAACCAGTGGTTCTTTCTGAAGCTGTTCGAGCAAGGACTGGCCTATCGCAAGAATAGCAAAGTGAACTGGTGCCCGAAGTGTGCGACCGTGCTGGCCAACGAACAGGTCGTAAACGGCTGCTGCTGGCGCCATGAAGACACAGTTGTTGGGCAGCGTGAACTTGAGCAGTGGTTTGTGCGCACCACGAAGTACGCCGATGAATTGCTCCGCGGTCTGGACAAGCTGGAAGGCTGGCCCGAAAAAGTCCGCACCATGCAACGCAACTGGATCGGCCGCAGCGAAGGCACACTAGTCGATTTCAAACTCGACGGAGCGAGTGGTCCCGCGGGCTCGAACATCAGCGTTTTCACCACGCGCATCGACACGATCTTCGGCGCGACTTCGGTGCAGCTTGCGCCTGAGCATCCCATTGTCAAAGATCTTGCGGCGACGAAGCCCAGCCTGCGGGCGAAGGTCGATCAACTCATCGGCGAGCAACGCAAGGCGAAAGAAGCCGGAGACATCGGTGAGATCGAAAAGCACGGCGTTCCGACCGGACGTTATGCCATCAATCCGTTTAACGGCGAGAAAGTGCGTGTTTGGGTTGCGAACTACATCCTGATGGATTACGGCACCGGCGCCATTATGAGTGTGCCAGCGCACGACGAGCGGGACTACGAATTCGCGAAGAAGTACGAGCTCGAGATCCGGCTGGTCGTTGTTCCACTCTCCAGCGATCCCGAAGAGACCGTCGCCGAGCCGCCGTTGCCGTTTGTGGCGCATGAGGGCATGCTGATCAACTCCGGACCCTACAGTGGCCTAAGCTGCGAAGACGCGATTCAAAAGATGTCGGCGCACGCGGAGAAAAACGGATTCGGCAAAGCCACCGTTACTTATCGCCTGAAGGATTGGGGAATTTCGCGCCAGCGCTACTGGGGCACACCGATCCCGATGCTCTATTGCGAGAAGGACGGCATCGTCCCCGTGCCCGAAAAAGATTTGCCGGTGATCTTGCCCGAGAACGTCGACATCACGCTCACCGGAGGATCGCCGCTCGGTCGAGTGCCGGAATTTGTCAACGCCACGTGCCCCAAGTGCCGCGGCCCGGCGCGCCGCGAGACCGATACCATGGACACGTTCGTCGATTCGTCCTGGTATTTCTATCGTTACACCGACGCGCGCAACGACCGCGCGCCCTTCGATAGCAAGACCGCGCAATACTGGTTCCCCATCGATCAGTATATTGGCGGCGTCGAGCACGCCATCCTGCACCTCATCTACGCGCGCTTCTGGACGAAATTTATGCGCGACCTCGGCACGATCACCAACGACGAACCCGCCGATCGTTTGTTCACGCAGGGCATGGTGATCAAAGACGGCGCGAAGATGTCGAAGAGCCTGGGCAATGTGGTCTCGCCCGACGAGATGATCGCGCGCTACGGAGCCGATGCCGCGCGTCTCTACAGCTTGTTCGCTGCGCCGCCCGACCGCGATCTCGA
>PLEA01000365.1 GCA_003136335.1 Acidobacteriaceae bacterium
AATGTTTTCGAGGATGACAGGTTGATCGGTGAGCAGAGCGGCGGCCATGCAGGGGAGCGCGGCATTTTTCGCACCGCTCACGCGGATCGTGCCGAGCAGCGGCTCTCCGCCGCGAAGAATGAACTTGTCCATGAGTCAGAAGTCCTGGATGAAACTACATTTTAGCGAGGAATCGTGGCAGGAGTGGTTAATCGAAAGAGCACGCCCTAATGGGCTTTTACCGTGCCGCTGTGCCGCTGGCTTTTTGCAGCAAATGAAAATATCGCCGCGCTTTTTTCACATCGCGCGCAATCTGTTCGCGCAAGGCGTCGACGGTGGGAAACTTGATTTCATCGCGCAGGCGCTGCAAAAAACAGATCTCCACCTCCGTATCAGGAGTTAGATCAATGGGGTGGAAGTTGAGCAGATGGGTTTCGATGGCAAATAATTCCGCCCCGAAGGTGGGACGGTTGCCCACATTGGTGACGGAATCGAAGCGCTCTGTGCCAACGCGTGTCCAGGTAATATAGACGCCGTCTTTGGGCGCAAGTTCTTCATAGCGTGCCAGGTTGATGGTGGGCACGGTGTACTTCGACCCGTAGCCGCGCCCGCGTCCCGGTGTGCCGAGAATGCAGAAGGGACGCGCCAGCAGATGCCGCGCGCGGCTGACGCGGCCCGAAGAGAGCAACTTGCGAATCTGGCTGCTGGAAACGGTTTCGCCGCGCAAGGTCATCTCGGGATAAACCTTGACCTCGAAGCCCATCTCGCGCCCGAGCTCGGCGAGCAGGTTCATGTCGCCGGCCGCCTTATGGCCGAAACGGAAGTTAAACCCCTCGTGCATTTCGCGCGCGTGCAGCTTTTTCTTGAGAATGCGCTCGGCAAACTGACGTGGGGTCATCAGCGAGAGATCGCGTCCAAAGGGAAGGAGGAGCACGGCGTCGATCCCTGTGGCTTCGAGCAAGCGCAGTTTTTCGGGAGTGGGCGTGAGCAGCTTCAATGCTGCCTCGGGTCGCAGAATCCGCGTCGGGTGCGGCTCAAACGTTACTGCGACGGCCTTGGCCCGGCTGGCCCGCGCCCGCGAGACAATCTCCCGCAACACGTGCGCATGCGCGCGGTGCACTCCGTCGAAGTTGCCCACGGTGACCAGGGTTGCGCCGAAAGTAGCGGGAACATCGTCGAGTTTGTGGAAAACCTGCATGGATCGTCGTTTGCGAGGTTGGCCCGGATCCGATCAATTGTTGATTGTTGATTGTTGATTGCTGATTGAAAACCAGACTAATGTCGCCACGTGCAATCGAATTGTTTTTCAATCAACAATCAGCAATCAACAATTTCCAATCCGGTATCAGATCTCGAAATCCAGCTTCATCCCGTCATGCGACAAACGCACGTGACGCGGCAACGTGGCGTTTGTGGCCTCATGCGCCAGATCGTGGCAAATGTGCGTGAAGAAGGCGCGCTTCGGCTTCAGCCGATCCACGATAGCCAGCGAATTCTTCACCGTCGAGTGGGTGGGGTGAGGCTTGTGGCGCAGCGCATCCAGAAACAGAATGTCCAGTCCTTCCAGTTGATGCAGCGACGATTCCGGAATCTCGCTGTGGTCGGTGAGATAGGCGGCCGATCCAAAGCGGTAGCCGTAAATCTGGGTTTCCCCATGAATCAGAATCACCGGCTCGAAGCGCACTCCCAGGACATCCACTGGGCCATCGATGGGGCGCAGTTCAAGTAGAGGGAGTCCGCCGAATTTATAGTCGGCATCAAAAATGTAGCTGAACATTCTGCGCAGAAATGCCGCCGCGTCGGGCCGCGCGTACAGCGGCAACTTATCAGGCTTGTGCCGGTAGCTGAGTGGACGCAGATCGTCGATGCCCAGAATGTGGTCGGCGTGCGTGTGGGTGTAGAGCACGGCATCCACGCGCGTAATCTTCTCGCGGACGGCCTGGGTGTAAAAGTCTGGAGTGGTATCGATGAGCACGACCTTGCCGTCGTACTCGAGCATGATCGAAGGCCGGGTCCGCCGGTCGTGCGGATCGCTGGAGCGGCAGACGGCGCAGTCGCATCCCAGCGTGGGCACGCCCATGGACGTGCCGCTGCCCAGCACGGTCAAGGTCGCTTTCATCTTCCGCTTGTTCCAGTGGCGGGTCCTGGCTGCGGGGGCCGTGCCAGTGCGTTGGTCACCTCGACATAGGCCATGCGCAGCTCATAAAGACTGTTTTGCAGGAAATTTTCTTCCACTGGCGTGAGATTGGTCTTCGTCTTTTGCGCGAGCAGGCTCAGCGTGTCAATGGTCTGGCGCGCGCCGATGATGTCGACTTGCGGTTGCTCGCCCTTTTGCCGCATCAATCCCAACTGCATCATGGCGGTCATGTAGAGCGAGGCTAAAAAACGCTCAAAGGTAATCTCGAAATCCTTGGCGGAATGCCCGCTGAGTTCGACCTGCGTATCCAGATCCTTGGCGGATTGTCGATAGGCCGCCGCCTGAGCCTCTTGCTCGGCGCTGGTGGGCGGCATGGGCATTTCACGATCCGGGGTCGCGCCGGTATCTACTCCGCCGGCGTCTACTGCCACAGGCGCTGGAGTCTTTGCTGCGGACGGAGTATCTGTCGCCGCAATCGAGGTCACCGGTTTTGGCGCCTCGAGTTCCTCGGGTATATCGGCGCGCAACTCGCCTTCAGAAGTGAACAGTCGCCGGTCGGTTACTTTGAAGCCAGATTGTTCGTGTCTCTTCTCAGCCATAAATTCCTTTCCTAAAAAGACCGCCTGATTTCTCTGCGCTCACTTCGCGACCTCTGCGGTTAGAGATTCTTCGCATCAAGAGTCCAACGGTTCCGAGAGCTCTGTTCCTACCGGCGATCTTGCGTGCAGACCGGTAACGCTTTCCGATGCTCCCACGCGAGATCCCCTTCGACTTCGCTCAGGGGCAGGCTCTCGCCCAGCTGAACTGCGCCGGGCTCGGGATGACGCCAGCGAAAAGGGAGGCCCAAAAGCTAAAGACGGCACAACTCCCTCCCATCACGCGGGATGCTGTTCCAAAGAATTCTCTTCCTGCAACAGCACGCGATTGGTGACCGGTAACTGCACCACCGTCGCTTTCGCCGCGCCAATCGTGACCTCGCGCCCAGGCACACCTACTTCGCGTCGGATGTATCCCAGCGCTACAGTCTGGTCCCCGCTTGCCGCGGGCAAGGAAGCGGCGCTCGTTACCTCTCCGACTTCCTTCTCGCCAGCAACAATCTTGGTTCCGGCGACGAACTGTGCCATGCCCTGTGCCACAAACCCCGCGAACCTGCGGTGAACCGCTCCGCGTGAGCGGATGCGCTCGACGATTTCCTGGCCGACGTAGCATCCTTTGTTGAAGTTCAAGGCGCGCGCCTGCTCGGTCTCCTGCGGCAGGTCGCGCTCGCGGATGTCCACTCCGTAGCGTGGAATGCCTGAGACGATACGCTGCAACTCCAGCGGTTCAGAACCCACTGGCGTAGCTCCAGCGGCCAGCAAAGCGTCCCACAGTTGCCTCACGCTATCCGGCGCCAACCAGATCTCACAGGAGAGATGCTCCACGTCTTCGCCGCGCACCAGCGTGCAATCAGTTCCTTGCCACATGACGGATTGCACCTGCAAAGCCAGCATCGCGGGAATCGCGAATCCGGCCGCGGTCAGCACTGCGTGCGACTTCGGTCCAGCAATTCCCAGCGCGGTCAGTTGCTCGTTGAGATTCGTGACCTCAACGTCGTCCATAATGATGTAGTGGTCAAAGGTCGCCAGAATCTTTTCCACCTGCGCGCAGTCGGTGTCAACGGTAATGGATTCTCCGCGGTTATAAGCATAGAGATCGCCAAGGATGTGCCCCTGCGGATTCAGCAAAAAGGCATACAAGCCCTGACTCACAGCCAGGTCGCGGACATTGTTGGTGGTCATCCCGTTCAACCAGCGCACGCGATCGCCGCCCGTGAGCGAGATCTTGGCCCGGAAGCCGAGGTCATAGACGCCGCAGCCGCTGCGCAACGCCGCAAACTCGGCCTGCGGATCGCCGAAGCGCGCGGCCGTCGTCGCGCCACGATAATCGCTGACGCCCGCCGCGCCCAAACCCTCGCCATGCCCCTGGAGTGCAGTAATCGCCATAGTGGTAGTTCGATTATAACGATTGTGTTAACTTTTCTGCCGTGGACTCGAAAAAGGAAAGCCGCAAACGTATAGCCGTTATCCCGGGCGACGGCATTGGCCAGGAAGTCATTCCCCAGGCGGTAAAGGTGATCCAGGCCTCGGGCGCTGATGTGGAATTGACCGATTTCGACTGGGGCGCCGATCGCTATCTGCGCGACCAGGTCACGGTGCCGCCGGACGGCTTTGCCATGCTCGGCCGCGACTTCGATGCAATCCTGGTTGGCGCGTTCGGCGATCCGCGGATCAAGACCAACATCCATGCCAAAGAAATTCTGCTCGGCATGCGCTTCAAGATGGACCTGTATGCCAATGTGCGCCCGGTCCGCCTGCTCGATGCCGCGCTCTGTCCACTGAAGGGAATCGAGCCCAAGGACGTCGACTTCGTAGTGCTCCGCGAAAACACGGAAGGCGTTTACACCGACGCGGGTGGCGTCTTCAAGCTGGGCACGCCCGACGAAATTGCTACCCAGGAAGACATTAATACGCGCAAAGGCGTGGAGCGCATCATCCGCTACGCCTTCCAATATTGCGGGCGGCACACCAAACTCGACGGCTCGCCACGCCAGAAAGTCCTGATGTGCGACAAGTCGAATGCCATGACCCACGCGGGCGCCTTGTGGCAGCGCGTGTTCAAGGAAGTGAGCGGCGAGTATCCACGAACCACCGCACAGCACATGTATGTAGACGCACTCTGCATGCAGATGGTGCGCGATCCGCGCCAGTTCGACGTCATCGTCACGAATAATATGTTCGGCGACATCATCACTGACCTCGCCGCCGGCTTGCAGGGCGGCCTGGGTATGGCCGCCAGCGGGAATATCCATCCTGGAAAGACCTCGATGTTCGAGCCGGTGCACGGCTCGGCCCCGCCGATCGCAGGCAAGAACATGGCGAATCCCTTCGGCGCGATTCTGACGGTGGCGATGATGCTCGCGCACCTGGGGATGGCGGCGGAAGCGGCGAAGGTTGAAGGCGCCGTGTTCGAAGCCGTGCGACAGAAGAAAACCACGCAGGATATCGGCGGGCCGCTGGGGACGCGGGAGGCGGGGGAGTGGGTGGCGGACTCGGTCAGCCGCGGATAACCCCTGTTTTTCTGCCTGCGCAATTTACGTGTGCTCGGCCGTTGCCATTTCTCTATTTCCCGCAGTGGCCGGTCGCTCCGAAGTGCTTTGATGACGTCTTCGTCGTAGGGGCGCATGTGGCCGGTTTCAGGAATGTAAATGCCGAGGCAGTTCTCATCCACGAACTCCGAGGCCAGGCGTGCCATTCGGCGGTAGCACTCACGTTTCGTTGCCTTACTGGATTCTTGGGGCTCAAAAGGTCCAATGTGAGAAAGGGCTGATGCTCGCGGGCAACTTTTTTCTGCCGCTCCTCGGGGAACTGAGCTAGCGTTTGCGAAAGAAACTCCGGAGGACAATAGGGTTTAGCCCCGTTGGTGAGCAGGAGCACGACGCCGTCGAACTTCACAAAGCAAATTGGTGGTCGATTGACGACGTGCTCGTTAAGGTCTTCACGCACATCCCGTCCCCAAGCCCGAGCGATGGCTGTGTGGATCCTTTCGTCAGTTAACGAGGTTGGTTGCCTAAAATTCAGGACCACGGAAATAAGTTCAGACGCTTTGGCTCGGATGCCCACTACCGCTCTGATTTTGTCAATTAGAGACATGCAAATTGCCTCACCATCGAGCGCTGAACGTATTGTATCTACGCGGACTGGCCAGTTTCTTGATCTTTTATTCGCGTACGCCCGCCAGCAGCGCCAATTCTCGCCACTTCCAGTGGCAGTCCACATCCGCGAAGCCAATCTCGCGCAACCATCCGAGCTGGGTTTCGACATCTAACAATTTGTTCGATGGATCTTCGGTTTCGACGGTGAATCCGATGTGCTCCAGAAATTCTTTGTGCAGCTGCGGACTGGGCGATGCCACGTGCTCTAGATTGCAGAAGACCCCGTCCGAATTCAGCACGCTGTAAATCTCGGCGTACAGCGCTTGCTTGCGTGCGTGCACCAGATGATGAATCGCGAAGCTGGAGATGACAACATCGAACTTGCCCAGGGCGGGCAAAGACTCGTCCAGATTGTGGGCAATCACACGAACGGAAGATTCCCCGGCAAAGCGCTTGCCGGCGGCCTCCAGCATGGTCGGAGAGAAATCGATGGCCACCGCTTCTATATCGGGGTGGTCGCGCCGGACCAGGCTCAGCAGGCGTCCGTCGCCGGTACCCAGGTCGAGGGCTCGGCGCGTCGCCGGAGGAATGAATTCCAGCAGAGCTGATTCCCCCTCATTCCGATGTGAAATCGAGTCGGCGCGTTCGAGATAGTCGCGGGCGTGCTCGTTCGAAGTCCAGAGACTGACGGGCTTGGTGGCTGTCATGAGGGAAAAGTATACGGAAACGTATAAACTCAATCTCAATGAATAAGGCTAAAGCGCGCTGCTCAGGGGTTCTGCGGTTGCTTGGGGCGGTTGGTCTGCTCGCCTTGCTGAATGGGGCGGTTTCTTCGCAGGCGCAAGATCAAGCTGCGCAGACTCCGGCTCAGGAACAGCAAGATCAAAAGCAGGCGGAGAAGAGTGTCCGCCCTACACAAGACCAGGCGCCGCAAACAAAGCCTTCCCAGTCGAAAGAAGACGATGAAGTCAAGATCACCCCGCGGCAAGCTGAGGAACTTTTCCATTCCGTCGACGAAATTCTGGAATTCGACAGTAA
Source organism: Acidobacteriaceae bacterium (assembly GCA_003136335.1). The sequence continues at coordinate 6,846 of PLEA01000365.1, forward strand.
GCAGACCGGCCTGCCCATCAAGAAGGAAGTGAAGCGCAAGCTGACCAGCCGGGACCAGGTCGTCTCCTATCTCACCAAGCATGTGAACGACGAGGATACGAAACGCCTGCGGCGGTCGGAACTGGTGCTAAAAAAGTTCGGACTGCTAACGCGCGACTTCAATCTGGAAACATTCCTGGTTGCCCTGCTGCGGGAGGAAGTGGCGGGCTACTATGATCCAAAGACAAAAACCGTGAATTTGCTCGACTGGGTGCCCATGGAAGAGCAGGAGCCAGTGATGGCTCACGAGTTGATGCACGCGCTTCAGGATCAGTCGATTGGCCTGCAGAAGTGGATGAGGAAAGGCGAGAAAGACCTGGGCGAAATCAGAAAAGATCCGACCCCTACCGACATCGAAAATGACGAGATGGATAATGCTCGCGAAGCCGTCATCGAGGGCCAGGCTCAAGCCATGATGTTTCAATACGCCATGGCGCCGACCGGCCACTCGATCGCCAATTCTCCGGCGCTGGTGGACGCAATGGAAGACGAGACTCTCACTGGCACGCCCAGCACGAAGGTATTCAATGATGCGCCCATATTCCTGAAAGAGTCGCTCACGTTTCCCTATAGCTATGGCATGGAGTTCGTGGTCAAACTGATGCAGAAAGGCGGCAAGGAGAAGGCGTTTGCCGCCGTTTTGAAAAATCCTCCGCACACCACGCGCCAGATTATGGAGCCTGAGACTTATTTGTCCGGCGAAAAGATCGAGCCCATGCCTGTGCCCGACTTCAAGCACGACTTCAAGAATTATGAGAGGTTCGATATTGGCGCGATGGGTGAGTTCGACGTGGCCGTGCTGATCGAGCAATATGCGGGAAAGCCGTTGTCGAAGCATCTTTATCCGGAGTGGCGCGGCGGATATTACTACGCTGCCAAGCCCAAGCCGGATTACCAGTCGTCTGCGCCCGGCACGGCATCTCTGGGTTTGCTGTACGTGTCGCGCTGGTCCAGCGCCGACAAGGCCGCGGAGTTTGCGGAGATCTATGCGCGGTCGCTAAAGCAACGCTACAAGAAAGTGGATGAAGTAGGAGATCCCGCGCTGGATAATGCCGCACAGAACGTCGAATCCAAAACAGATGTCCTGAAGGGCCGCCACAGCTGGACCACCGAAGACGGCCCGGTGGTGATCGAGGAAAAAGGCGATACCGTGCTCGTGAGTGAAGGCCTGGACGCGGCCACGACCTCAACGCTGGAGCGGGAAGTGTTCGGAGCGCCGTTAGCCCCGAAGTGAGCAATGAGCGACGCCGTCGCTACTTCTTTTTCCTGCTTTCTTTCTCATCCGGCAATTCGCCCAGAAAATGTTGTACCGTCGCCGCGACGGTGAATTGCCTGCCCTCGCGCTCGATGGTTAGTTTGCGCTCCTGGCCTGGAGTTCCTCCGAGCATGTTCCATACCTGTCCCATGGTCGATCCTTGAACCGGAATGCCGTCGACTGCGACGAGATGATCGTCGGGCTGCACGCCGTCCGGGCCAAGCGCCACGGATGGCTTTCCGTCGAAATCCGCGACGCCAAGGATCGTGGAGCGCCCGTCGTCTTCCGGGCGCAAGGTGAGGCCGATGACATCAAAGTCAGGAAAGTTGAACATGCGGCCAAACTCGAAGTAGACCGTCGAGTGGGCATAGTCAAGTCCGACTCGGTAGTTGAGCAATGCGTTCGAGCCGATCAAGCCAGCGGTCGGCGAGCCCGCGCTCTTTGCGAAGAAATCCATGCGGTCTTTCGGGAAGTCGACAACCACGACGTTTGCAAGGAACAGCGGCCCATACTGCACGCGGTCCACGCGCATCAGCTTCCGCTTGAGTTCGTCGTCGGTTCCCCACATGTTGGCCGGGCCTACCGCCCCGGTCATGTGTGGCCAATCCGCATGGGCCGCGGCGAGTTTGTCGAACAGTTCCTGTGAGAGACGGCTGATGCTGGCGCCTAGGTCGAGCGCGAGATCGTATTTCTTGTTCTCGATCCGGCTGGGGACCTGGATCAGGCCATTCTCAGCGTTGATTTGAACCTTGCCGCTGGGCCCTCTGAAATGAATCGTGCCAGGAGCGCCGATCGAAAGCTTGTAGCCAGGAAAGTCAATCAGGACGTCATAGTTGCGGAGGATGCTCGAGGGCAGGTTGATCTCGACGCTCATGCCGGCGGCCAGCACCGAGGCCGCATTTACGGGCCTCAGCGGAATCTTCGCTTGCTTGACGCCCGCGAGAGAAATCTTCATCCCACCGACTGTGATCTCGGGCGGGGGAGGAGAAGAGCATTCCTGGTCATGGCAAGACACCGCGAGTCCCAGCAGCGTAGCCAGGCGGCGCGAAAGGTAGAGCTCGGGATTGCCGTTATCCACCCAGGCATGAACGCGCTCCGTAGAGCCGTTGGGGAGCGCGATGTCGGCATTGATGACAACGCGATCGTGATCGATGGCGGCCGGGACGGTGACCGAATTCGGCTCGGATTGGGGAGCCGGTTTGTTTTGTGCCGGGATGAAACCGCACAGCAGGAACCACGCGCCAGCTGCGATGCAAAACCTCATGCTACAAATTGTAGCGCCAGTTGCTCTGCCGTTCGCGACGCGCGCAGCAGCAAGAATACTCTGTCGCTGGGGCGCGGGACCGCGCATTCACCTCCTGTATAATCACGAGTTTGACCTGCCACGCGCAAGCGTTCTGGAGGGGGATTGGCACAGGCGGAAATCGGAATTGTCGGCGGCAGCGGGCTGTACTCCATGCCCGGGCTGAGCAAGGTGAAGGAAGTGCGGGTGAAAACGCCGTTTGGCGCGCCGTCCGACGCCTACGTGTGCGGCTCGCTGGAGGGACGCAAGGTGGCGTTTCTTGCTCGCCATGGACGCGGCCATCGCATTCTGCCCAGTGAGCTGAACTTTCGCGCCAACATTCACGGGTTCAAGCAGCTGGGGATCGAGCGCATCGTTTCCATCTCGGCTGTCGGATCGCTGAAGGAAGAACATAAGCCGCTGGACTTCGTCATCCCCGATCAATTTTTTGATCGAACGCGGCATCGCGTGGATACGTTTTTCGGCGGCGGCGTGGTGGCGCACATCGCCTTCGCCGACCCCATCTGCGCGGAAATGTCAGGAGTGGTCGAGTCTGCGTGCAAAACAGTCGGCGTCATTGGCAAGCGGGGCGGAACGTACCTGTGCATGGAAGGTCCTCAGTTTTCCACCAAGGCCGAGTCGAACGTATATCGCGGCCTGGGCATGGACGTGATTGGCATGACCAACCTGCAGGAGGCTAAGCTGGCGCGCGAGGCGGAGCTCTGTTATGTAACGGTCGCCATGGTGACGGATTATGACTGCTGGCATCCGCATCACGATTCGGTGACGGTCGATCAAATCGTTGCCGTGCTGCTCAAAAATGCGGAGAACGCCACGAAAGTTGTCCGTGAGACGGTGTCCGCAATGCCGCGCCTACGCTCGTGCAAATGTGCATCGGCTCTTGCCCACGCCATCCTGACGGATCACAAAAAGATTCCCGCAGCGACGAAGAAAAAGTTGAAGCTGATTCTCGGGAAGTACGTGAAGTAAGAGGTTTTTTACTAACCACTGATCAGCACCAATACCCAAGGAGCCAAGAGACAGGATGAGCATTCTTGTAGTCGGTTCGGTTGCGTTTGATGACGTCACGTCGCCCTCGGGTAGCGTGAAGAATATTTTGGGCGGGGCGGCCACTTACTTTTCCCTGGCGGCAAGTTATTTCACACAAGTGCGTGTCGTGGCCGTGGTCGGCGAGGACTTTGGCGCCGCGCAGGAGCAGGTCTTCCGCCAGCACGGCATCGACACCCGCGGCCTGGAGCGTGCCAAAGGCAAGACGTTCCGCTGGGGCGGTTCCTATACCGACAATCTTAACGAAGCCAAGACGAACTTCACCGATCTGAATGTGTTCGAGACTTTTCAGCCTCGCATTCCGAAGGAGTACGCGGATACCGAGTTTCTTTTTCTGGCGAATATTCAGCCGACCCTGCAGGCGGATGTGAGGCGCAAGATGAACAGCGTGCGCCTGACGGGATGCGACACCATGAATTACTGGATTAAAGGCGCGCTTCAGGAACTCAAGGAAACGTTGAAGCTCGTGAATGTCCTGCTGATCAATGATACAGAAGCGAAGATGCTCGCGGGCGAAACCAACCTGCCGCGAGCCGCGAACAAAGTGCTGGCCATGGGTCCGCAGGCGCTGGTTATCAAGCACGGGGAATACGGTGCGACCATTTTCTTTCGCGCGGGAACGTTCGGCATCGGACATCATCCGTTTCGCGCTCCGGCGCTGCCCATCGAAGAGGTAAAAGATCCGACGGGCGCGGGCGATTCCTTCGCCGGCGGATTTATGGGCTACCTGGCATCGCAACAAGAATTAAACCGCCAGGTGCTGAAGCGTGCCCTCTTCTACGGCGGGGTCATGGGGTCATTCGCGGTCGAGCGTTTCGGTACGGAGCGCCTGCAGTCGCTGACCCGCGAGGAGATCGACGCGCGCTTTCAAATCTTTCGCGAACTCACGCACCTTGAGTAGTCTGCTGCGAGGGACCGGTCGTTTTTCGGACAATCGTTTGTGCCCAAGAAAATGAAGAACGCGCCGCCCAGTTCTCCCTGGGACTCCGAGGTCCGGCTGCTGATTTGGCTTGCGACCTGCATCTCTGTTTTTTCCTTCCTTTTCTATTTCCAGCACGGCGATGTGTTGCTCTATGGGGACGCCGTTGCCCACATCAACATCGCGCGTCGCGTCTTCGATTCGAAAACCCCCGGCCTGCTGCAATTGGGAACTGTCTGGCTGCCCCTGCCGCACCTGCTGATGATTCCTTTCCTGATCGCCGAGGAAATGTGGCAGCGGGGTGTGGGCGGCTCGATTCCGTCGATGGTGGCGTATGTATTTGGCGTGATCGGAATGTTCCGTCTGGTTCGCGGCGCTCTCTCCCGCGGCATCGACCCGGATCGGGCCGCTCGGGTTGCCGCGTGGACAGCAGCGTTAGTGTATGCGGCGAACCCAAATCTGATCTACATGCAGACCACCGCCATGGGGGAAGCTCTGTATCTGGCGCTCTTTATTTGGTCGGTCGTCTATGTCGGCGAGTGCCTGCGCGGGGATGCGAAGGCCCTCACGAAATGCGGATTGTGTCTGGCTGCGGCTTGTTTGACGCGCTATGACGGATGGTTCCTTGCGACAACAATCGCGGCAACAGTTCTATTGTTCAGCCTGCGCTCGGATAATGTCGCCGCGCCGAGGTTTTCCGCACCGCGGATTTCGCGAGCAACAGTCGTGAAATTCGTCTTGATCACCGCGGCCGCACCATCACTCTGGATCGCTTATAACGGAATCGTTTATCGCAATCCCCTCGAGTTTGCGAATGGGCCCTATTCAGCAAAGGCGATTGAACGCAGGACGGAGAATTCTGGGAATCAGGGACATCCCGGCAGTGGCAATCCAGTGCTGGCCGGGATGTATTTCCTAAAATCCGCCGAAGTCAACCTGGCAGAAAACAAATGGCTGCAGCGTGCCTGGATCTTGATCGCGGTCGCGGGCGTGATGGCCGCGGCGTTGATTCGTCGCCCGCAATCAAGCATGGACGGACAATGTTCTCGCGGCGAGTGGCTGCCTCTCCTATTCTTGCTCGTGCCCTTGCCCTTTTATGCGCTGTCGGTGGCCTATGGAGGCGTTCCGATCTTCGTCCCAACGTGGTGGCCATTTTCTCATTACAACGTGCGTTACGGATTGCAGTTGCTCCCGGGCTTCGCCGCGGCGCTCGCTAACTTCGTGCATCTAGCCGTGCGGTCCACAAGGTGGAACCGGCGGCTGCGCGTGGCGTGTGTGCTCGGCGTATTCGCACTGGTGATTGCAAGCTATGCTTTAATCTGGCGCACGGTGCCGGTTTCATTGAAGGAAGCTCAACTCAACATGCGCACGCGGAATCAACTCGAAACTGAGCTCGCGATCTGGCTCCGAAAGCTGCCGCCTAATTCCACTTTGCTCATGTACTTGGGAGATCACGTGGGCGCAGTGCAGCAGGCCGGGATTCCGCTCAAGCGGGTGATCAATGAAGGCAATCACCACACGTGGAAACGACCCGCCGACCCCGATGGTTTGTGGGAGGAAGCTCTGGCGGATCCCGCTCGATACGCCGATTATGTGGTGGCCTTCGAGGGCGACCGTGTGTGGGAGGCAGTACAGGCCCGGCATCTGGAGGCACTAGTGGAAATCCATACCACGGGGCAAGCGCGCGCCATTCTCTACCGCGCCCGGTAATCACGCAGGTAACGCGAGACCGCAGCAGTCCGATGATAGAATCCGGCCATCGGAGGCCTGCCTTTAGCGGGCGTGTGACTCAATGACCTGGCAACATTTTGTCGATTTGCTGCGCTGGGAGATGGCAAGCGGAGCCGTCGGCGGTTCGATCACGCGTCTGGCAGTGGCGGCGATTCTCGGCGGGCTGATCGGCCTGGAGCGCGAGTTCAAACACCGAGCGGCTGGTCTGCGCACCAACATGTTCATTTGTTTTGGGGCGGCGATGTTCACGCTTCTTTCCGAGAGGCTGGCGGGCGTCCCGTCGGATGCGGCTAGAATTGCGGCGCAGATTATCCCTGGCATCGGCTTCATTGGCGCGGGCTCGATTCTGCACACGCGCGGGCTTACCACGGGCCTGACCACGGCGGCCACGCTGTTCGTGGTGGCCTCGGTCGGAATGGCCGCCGGCGGCGGCCTTTACCTGACGGCCATGTTCGCCACCGGATTGGTGCTGCTGGCTCTGTTTGCGCTGGGTCACATGGAAGAAACGTTCAACATCAAGTTGCTGATGATGACCTATGAAGTTACCGGCGCTAGCGTCGAAGTGATCAGCAACGAGGTCAATCGCATCCTGGAAAGTCATCATCGGCTGATGAAAAACATGTGCAGCGGCAACACGGACCAGCACGTCCGCATGCAGTTCGATGTGGAGGGCTGCAGCCGCGAGCAAAAGGAATTGCTGCAGCAATTGAAAGTGTCGAATGTACTGCTTGCCGCGACTTCCCTCGGCCGGGTGGACCCAGAGTGAACTCGGGTGTCCGCACGATTCCATTCGTGAAGGCGAGCGCTTGCGGCAATGACTTCCTGTTGATCGATGTTTCCCTCGCTCCGCCTGCCGCGCATATTTCTGCATTCACAAAGCGCATTTGCGATCGGCACGAAGGCGTGGGCGCCGATGGCGTCGAGTGGATGTTGCCGCATGGGTCGGCCGACGTCGAAGTCTGCCTGATCAACGCCGACGGTTCCGAGGCGGAAATTTCCGGCAACGGCACTCGCTGCGTCGCCGCATACTTGTGCTCCGAGCAGGGGAAAGAGAAGATTACGATCCAGACTGGGGCAGGTCTGAAGACTTGTACTCTGACTTCGCGCAGCGACTGTGAATATGAGTTCGAAATCGAAATGGGGGAAGCTGCAGTCGAGAGGGAACTCGCATTGAAGACGTCAGATAGGGAAGTGCATGGGATTCCGGTGTCGATGGGCAATCCCCACTATGTAGTGTTCGTTCCCGAGCTTATGGAAGACTGGCAGGCGCACGCGGCGGAAATCCAGCGCAGTTCGCACTTCACGCAGGGAGTAAACGTTGAACTAGTCGCAGTCGATAGTAAGCATGATGTGAGGGCGCGCTTCTTTGAACGCGGCGTCGGGGAAACGCAATCTTCGGGCACCGGTTCTTGCGCGTCGGCAGCGGCGGCGATGGCGACGGGACGGGCAGAGTCGCCGGTGAAAGTCCACGCTCCCGGCGGAACGCAAACCGTGCGCAGGGAAGGCAATAAACTTTTTTTGCGAGGTCCGGCGCGGCTGGTGTGCCGGGGAGAGTTCTTTCTAAGTTGAATTGCTGATTGTGCCGCTTCATCGGCCGCAACAGTTTTGGAGCCAATGTCTTCATCCGATCCTCAGCCCGTTAAACCACCCGCGCTTCGGCCCGGCGATACCGTGGGTATTGTCGCTCCCGCCAGCAACATCAAGCGTGCGGACTTGGAAGCGGGCTGCGAGGCGCTGCGGTGCGCGGGATACCGCCCATTTTATTTCGACTCGATTCTGGAGCAGGATCTCTATTTTGCCGGATCGGTCGAGCGCAGAGCGCGCGAATTGGAGGAGATGTTCGTGCGTGACGATGTGCGAGCGATCGAGTGCGCGCGCGGGGGCTATGGCGCGAACTATTTGCTGAAAGGGCTTGATCTGAAAAAGATCAGAGCGCATCCGAAGATTTTTGTTGGGTACAGCGACCTGACTACGTTGCTAACCTATTTTTACGATGCCGCTGGCTTAGTTACTTTTCACGGACCGATGGCAGCCAAGGATTGGGCACACGCAGATGGTGTTGACCTGGAGTCGTGGCATGCGGCGGTTTCGGGCACGACACCCTGGGACGTCGCTCTGGGCGCGGGAGTCAGCGGATTGGTCGAGGGTGACGCTGAGGGCGTGTTATTCGGTGGATGCCTCTCGATCCTGGTCGCGTCGCTGGGCACGCCCTACGAAATCAAGACTGAAGGCACGATTCTGTTCCTCGAAGATCTCGCCGCCAAGCCCTATCAGATCGACCGCATGCTGATGCAATTGAAGCTGGCGGGGCATCTCGATAAAGTGAACGGCATTGTCTTCGGAGAAATGCTCGACTGCGTGCAGACTACGAATCAGGGCTACACTTTGCAGGATGTGGTCACAAGGATTGTCGGTGACTTGGGAGTGCCCGTGGCCTTCGGAGTCCGGTCGGGCCACGTTACATCGGGGAACATCACGCTTCCGTTCGGAGTGCGGGCGCAACTGATGGTGCGGAATGGACAAGTGACATTGAGCGTATTGGAATCAGCGGTCACTAAATAACCGACGAGATGAACAAAAAAAACCACATTCACTTGATCGGCATCTGCGGCACGGCGATGGCTTCGCTGGCGGGAATGCTGAAGCAGCGCGGATTTCGCGTTACGGGCTCAGACGCTGCAGCCTATCCGCCGATGTCGGACTTTCTGCGCGAGTTGGGCATTCCCGTGGCGCAGCCGTTTGCTGCGCAGAATCTTGACCCCAGGCCGGATCTGGTCGTGGTCGGCAACGCCATGTCCCGCGGCAACGTGGAACTGGAGGAGGTGCTCGACCAGCGTATTCCATTCTGTTCTTTGCCGCAGTTGCTGCACGACGAATTCCTTCGCGGCAAGGAAGTGCTGGTCGTCGCCGGAACTCACGGCAAGACCACGACGACGTCCATGCTGGCATGGATATTTGACTCCGCCGGACTGCAACCGTCTTTTCTAATTGGCGGCATTGCCGAAAATTTTGGCTCGAGCTTTCATCTCGGCGCTGGCAAGCACTTCATCGTGGAAGGCGATGAGTACGACACGGCTTTTTTCGACAAGGGACCGAAGTTCCTGCACTACTTTCCCGACTCGGTGATTCTGACTTCCGTCGAGTTCGATCACGCCGACATCTACAAAGATCTCGACGCCGTGGAGACGGCATTCAAGCGCCTGGTGAATCTCATTCCGCGCCGGGGACGAATCGTAGCCTTCGATGGGGCTGCAGGCGATGCGACAGAAAGCCCAAGTCTGGAGCGCTGTTTGGCGAAGGCGTTCTGCCCCGTGGAACGCTACGGCGCCGGGCCGCGTGCGAACTGGAGAGTTACAAACCTGCGACTCGAACCCGAGCGCACTTCTTGGACGGTCCTGCACGACGGCCAGCCGTGGGCCGACCTCGAGTTTCCGCTCGCCGGAGAATACAACGTCTGGAATGCGACGGCCGCGGCTGCGCTGGCGGCTTCCTGTGGCGTTCCGAAAGATGCAATTGCGGCCGCACTGCGAACTTTCAAGAGCGTGAAGCGTCGTCTCGAAGTGAAGGCGCAGGTGAACGGCATCACCATCATCGACGACTTTGCTCACCATCCCACCGCCATCGCGGGAACGCTGAAAGCACTGCGGGCGCGGTACCCTGACGCGCGACTATGGGCAATTCTGGAGCCGCGTTCCAATACGCTGCGTCGCCGGATTCTGCAAAGCGACTTGGCGCGCAGCCTGGCGCAGGCCGACGAAGTGATTGTGGCGGGCGTATTCCGCTCGGAAGCGGTTCCGGAAAATGAACGTCTGGAGTTGCCCGCCCTCGCGGCAGAGATCAAGGGCAAGGGCCGGCGGGCGCGGCTTCTCGCCGACGCAGACGCCATCGTGCAGACCATTGCTGCTGAAATGCGGAGCGGCGATGTCGTGGCGATTCTTTCCAACGGCGGTTTCGGCGGAATCTATGAAAAACTGCCGGCACGCCTGCGGGAATTGGCAGGGACTCGATGAATCTCTCTTTCAGACTTAGTCGCACTCTGCGCCTGGCGCTTTGTGTCGCTAGTCTCGCCCTGCCGTCCAAGTCGATTGCGCAGTCCCCGGCTTCGGTCGCTTATGAGGTATCGCTCTCATCCCCCGAGCAACATCTGGTCGAAGTGCAGATCTTCCTGCCTGCCGGTGCCGCGCAGCGCGAACTTCAGCTTCCCGTTTGGAACGCCCTCTATCAGGTTCGCGATTTCTCCCAGTTCGTGAACTGGGTCCGCGCGAAAGATCGCTCCGGCCATCCGCTTTCGGTGCGCGAGCTCGACAAGAGCCGCTGGCAGATTTCAGGCGTCGAGGGCGGCGCGATTGTGGAGTATCAAATTTATGTTGACTCGCCGGGCCCTTTCAACGCGCAACTGAACACTCATCATGCCTTCTTCAATCTGGCGCAGATTCTAATGTATCCGGTGGACGCGCGCTCTGCGCCCTTGAACCTGCGTTTCAGCCATATTCCTGAAGGATGGCACATTGCCACTCCTCTAGCATCGTCGTCCGGAGACGAGTTCAGCGCCGCGAATTACGACCGCCTGGTCGACTCGCCCGTGGAGATCGGTAACTTTCAGGAGTCTGATTTCGACGAGTCCGGAGGCCATTTCCGCGTGATCGTCGACGCCGACTCCGCCGACTACGACCTGGCAAAGATTGTTGCCGCGCTGCACAAGATTGTCGCCGCAGCCGCCAGTTGGATGAACGACCGCCCCTTCGACACTTACACGTTCATCTATCACTTCCCGCGCGGGCCGGCGGGCGGCGGCATGGAGCACGCCTTCTCGACGGCTATTGATGTGAATGCCGACGCCATGAAGCAGTCTCTACGCGCTCTGACCGGCGTCACCGCGCATGAATTCTTTCATCTGTGGAACGTCAAGCGCATCCGCCCGCAGACGCTCGAACCTATCGACTACACCAAAGAAAATTACACGCGGGCGCTGTGGTTCAGCGAAGGCGTCACCAGCACCGCCGAGGGCGCCATTCAGTTGCGCGCCGGCCTGCTCGATGAAAAGCAATATCTTTACCGGCTCGGCGAACAAATCACGGAACTCGAGCGGCGTCCGGCGCATCTCACGCAGTCGGCCGAAGAGTCGAGCCTCGATGCCTGGCTTGAGGGTGAAGGTTATTACCACCGTCCGGATCGCAGCATTTCCTACTACAACAAAGGCGAACTGCTGGGCGTGATGCTCGACCTCGCGGTGCGCGATGCCAGTCACGGGCAGGAGTCGCTTCGCGAAGTCCTGCAATGGATGAATGCGAACTACGCTAAGAAAGGACGCTTCTTCAACGATTCCGCAGGTGTACGCGCGGCCGCTGAGGCGGTCAGCCACGTCGATTTGGCTTCGTTCTTCATGAAGTATGTGGCCGGAACCGAGGAAATTCCCTGGGATGATTGTTTTCGCTCCGTCGGTCTGCGCGTGGAAGCCGTTCCCAACACCGTGACCGATGCAGGTTTCACTGCATCGCGAAACTTCGACGGGCCGATGTCAGTGGGAGTGGTAACGTCCGGCAGCGCAGCCGAGAATGCTGGCTTGCAAGTGGGGGACACGATTATTGAACTGCAGGGCAGGGCTGCCGGTCGAGAGTCTCGTGAGGAGTTAGCCGGGCTGAATCCCGGGGACACGGTCACCGTGAAGGTTCAATCCCGGCGCGCAGGTGAGCGCGAACTGAAATGGAAGGTCGGCAGCCGTCAGGAAATTTCGTACGAGTTGAAGGATCTCGACCAAGTCACAGCCCAGCAACAGGCGCGCCGCGTTGCCTGGCTGAAAGGCGAAGCGCAGAGCGCCACCGACCGAACGTCCGGGACCGCAGGAACAGGAACCACAAAATGATCCGCACGATCCTCATGCTGATCTTCTGGGCGCTGGCCGCTCCCGTGGCCGCGATCATTGGTTTCACCGCAAGCTTCATCATGGGCGACGTTCGCGTGCTGTATCGCCTGTTCATGTGGGGAGCGTGGGCGGGCGTGTGGATCACGGGCGTGCGCGTCGAAACCGTGGGACTCGATCAGTTCGACCATTCGCGCAGCTACATCTTCATGACGAATCACGTTTCCAACCTCGACCCGCCGATTCAAATTCCGCTGATTCCCAGGCGCACGTCGGTGATGGTGAAGAAAGAACTGTTCAAGGTTCCCATCCTCGGTCGCGCCATGCGCATGGGATCGCTGGTGCCTGTGGACCGCGGAAATCGCGACGCCGGCATCGAAGCCGTGCGAGCCGCGAAGTCGGTCGTCGTCGAGCAAGGAGTCAACATGACCATCTACGTGGAAGGCAAGCGCTCCTTCGATGGCAAGCTGCTTCCATTCAAAAAGGGCCCATTCTATCTGGCGATGGAATGCGGGGTTCCGGTTATCCCTATTACTATCGTAGGCACTCACGACGCTATGCCGAAGGCGAGATTTTCCATCAGACCGGGAAGGGTGAAGGTAATTTTTCATTCGTCGATTGACCCGAAGGATTTCGGCAGCCGTGATTGCCTGATGGAAAAAGTGCGCAACGCCATCGAAGGCGGCCTTCCGGAAGAGTATCGCCAACCCGCATCCGCGCCCGCACAGGGCAGAGAGACGCAGGGAGGAACAGCATACGCGTAAGAGAACTCCGATGTACTCTGGCTATTCTTTCGAGTGTTTAGCCCGTACCGCTCGCGCGATGTCAGGAAGTTTCGGCAGGATTGCGGAATATTTCAACCACAACTTGTGATCGACGGCGGGAGCGCCGCTCACCAGGGCGCCCGCCGGGATGTCATGAGCGACGCCGCTCTGGGGCGTAACGATTGCTCCTTCCCCAATTTTGCAGTGTCCGACCACGCCAACTTGCCCGGTCAGAATTACCTTATTGCCAATCTCCGTCGATCCAGCGAGGCCGACCTGCGCGCAAAGAAGTACGTCTTCCCCAACATGCGATCCGTGCCCCACCTGCACCAGGTTGTCGACCTTCACCCCGCGTCCGATGCGCGTTTCGCCGACGCTGGCGCGGTCGAGGCACGAGTTGGCCTGGACTTCCACGTCGTCTTCAATCACGACCGGGGCGGGCTGCGGAATCTTGTGCCAGCGTCCTTCGGCAGTTTTTGCGAATCCAAAGCCGTCCGCGCCAATCACCACTCCGTTTTGTAGAAGCACGTTGTTGCCGATGCGGCAGTTCTCGCGCACCACCGCGTGCGCGTGCGCGAAAAAATTGTCGCCGATCTGCACCCCGCGATAGATGACGACATGCGCCAGCAGCACCGCGTTCGCCCCGATCTGGACATTCTCGTCGATGACCGCGTAGGGCCCGATGTGTGCGTTCGCTCCGATGCGTACACTGGCATGCACGACCGCAGTAGGATGTACGCCGCCCGCATAGCGGAGAGGTTGATGAAAAAGTTCAAGGGCGCGGGCGAACGTCAGATAAGGATCTTTGGCGCGCAACATGGCGGCGGGAATGGCTGGGAAATCCTCCCCGACGATCACGGCGGAAGCCTTGGTACGGCGGGCCGCGGCTGAATATTTTGGATTCGATACGAACGTGAGTTCCCCGGGCCCGGCTTGTTCGATGCCGTTAAGGCCGGTGATTTCGGTGTCAGGAGAACCGTTTTCGAGGCGCACGTCGAGGGCGGAAGCGATCTGAGAAAGTTTCATGGTGATGGAATGAGTGGCGAGTAAATCCTACACCACTCCAACGGTTGCTCCGCGCAGTCATGGCACGGCGCTCGCGACGCGTCCGTAAGGCTATTGCACGGAAAGCGTGAAGCCGGTCTGGCTTACCGCGGAACCACTGGTAGCAGTCACCGTGACATTTGTAACGCCTGCGGACGTACCAGGATTCGGGGGTGGTGTTTTACTGCCACTGCCGCCAGTGCCGCCACCGCCTCCTCCGCAACTCGGCGCCACGCTTAACAGCATCAGCATTAGCAATAAGAAAAAGAAGCGTGCATGCTGGTGTCTTCTGCTTACAAGAACTACAGAAAGTAGCAAGCCCACGCCCATGATCGATTGCGCTAGCAAGTAGCGTTGTCGCTGCGGAGTGAGCGTTGCCGTAGCCGCTGTGGTTGTCACTAAGATCGAAACATTTGTCGTGCTCGGCGTTCCGTTTGCGGCGATGGTTGCGGGGGAAAAGGTGCAGGTGGCCTCATACGGAAGGCCTACGCAGGCCAGATTGATCGTCCCGTTAAAACCAGTGGAATTAGATACCGCAACCGACGTCGTCCCCGAGGATCCAGGAGCGGAGATCACTACGCCAGATTGGGATGCACCAATGGCGGCATAAAACCCCGGAGTAATGGTGAATGACTGAGGTCGGGTCGTGCTGCTCGTATTGAAGCTCTGATCACCACTATAACTAGCCGATATAGTGTGCGTCCCGCTGTCGAAATTGAGGATTCCGTTGGGAGTAGCAGTATTGCTTTGGCCGTTCAAGGGTGATGGATAGGGGAACCCGGGAATCGGACCGAAAGAATCGGTGAATGTTACTCTCCCCGAGGGGAACCCTTGCCCGGATTGTCCGACAACATCCGCCCGCAAGTACACGAAGCTGCCGAACGGTCCGCCAGTGAAGGGAACGAGGCTTCCATTCTGGCTCGCAGTCAGAACAGAGACAGTGGTCGTGCTCGCCTCGGGGTAAACGTCAATGTAGGCAGACTGCGCCGATATACTCGGGGCATAAGTACCATCACCGCCATACCGAGCTGAAATCGGGTATGCACCGCCCGGAAGCACAGAGGTACTTGCTGAGACGGAGCCCCCGGACAGTCCCCACGGACCTGCCGACCCTGTTGCGAGCCCCCCTACATCGCTGTTGTAGATCAGCAGCGAAACATCACCACTGGGGGTTCCCGTTCCTTTGCTTGGGGTCACGCTCACGCTAAAAGGCACCGCGGAACCGTGGGTGATCGTGGAAGTACTTAGTGTCAAAATGGTCGTGGTGGGATTGAAACTGACGGTGCCCCAGTTGTTCACCAGGTTACTGACATTGAC
>PLEA01000277.1 GCA_003136335.1 Acidobacteriaceae bacterium
AACGAGACGTGGGTTTTGGAGCCTTCCACGGGTCAGTTGCTGACGCTGGTCACCTGTTATCCCTTTGATTACACCGGCCCTGCACCCAAGAGATTCATCGTGCGCGCCCGCAGATTGGACGGTGAGTGAAGTGTGCCGCAGCTCACTCGTGCCAAATATGCCCAGAAGCAGCCGGGCCCCTATGCGTCTGAGATTGTCGTTTATCCTGACAAAGAAGCTGGAGCTCGTTTAGGATCGCTCATCGCAAGAAACTCTCGGAATGCCCGGCGGAGAAGCGGGGGGCTTATAAGGAACGATCACGATGGTTCCTTGTGATCGTGCGGTGTCCTGATTTGTTTGGGTTTAGAGTCCGAGTTCAGACGTCAAGCAACTATCGACTCGCGCTGGTGCCTGCCAGACTGCTGAATACCATTTTTGCGAAGACTTCCGGGGTCACGTAACCACCAGCCCATCTGGCATCGAAATCCTTGGTTGGCGCAGCCGTGACCACTTCATCCATTGTCTTTCCGGCTGCGATGAGATCCTTAATGCTCTGCCGAACCTGCACTAGCATGTCACGGTAGTCTTGCAGATCTGCGTGCGTGGCTACTGGACCATGTCCCGGCACGATCTTCGTCTGCTCGTCAGTCTGCGCCAGAATTCGGTCGACCGAATGGATCATGCCATCGATTGATCCGCCTGACGCCAGATCGATGATGGGATAGAAGTGATTCGAGAAAATATCTCCTATAATAGCGACATTCGCCGGAGCGATATAGATAACAGTATCTCCGTCCGTATGCGCGGATCCGTAGTTCTCCAATGTCAGCCGTTGAGACCCTTGATGCAATGTCGTGCTGCTGGAGTACGTTATTCCTGGCAGCGCCTGCGACGGATAACGACCGTCGCGCAAGCCAACGAAGGGCACGTCCTGGACAGACGAGAGCCGCTTCTTGACGTTCTCTTGGGCGATGATGATAACGCCTGCGGAGCCGAAGTACGCGTTCCCTCCCGTGTGGTCAAAGTGCCAATGTGTATTCACCAGCCGTGTGACGGGACGCATCGTCGCTTTAAAGATCGCTTCGCTCAGCTCAGTAACCCGCGAAGCCAGTCCACTATCGATCAGCAAGGTGCTGCCATCGTCGACGATCGCCGTAACGTCTCCCCCGTCCCCGGAGAAGACGGATAGACCTTGACCCAGGGAAGTAATCTTCAGGGGACTATTCTCAAACTGTTCCGTGGCCTTCTGGATGACAGTCTCCCCCGTTCCCGCCTGTCCTGCCGCTCGCGAAGCTGCACCCGTTATCCCTACGGCAAGAACAAGCACCTGTAGAAAAGCAAATAAAGGACGCATCTTCTGAAGAACGTTCATTTTGTTACTCCTTTACCAAAAGTCGGGCCCGCAGCTCAGATGTTCGTCTCACAGAGACTAGGCACTGAAAGAACTCAGCCGGAACTGCCCAGCGCCATCCTGATTACCGCCGAGAAGGCATTCCTGGAAGAAAAGATGACGATGGCTGTAGTAGCAATGTCGCTGCAGGAAGTGACGAGAAACCCTGCCAGTCTCCGCAAGGTTGAACCTATTTCTCCTCGCCGCTCTGCCCAATTGAGTCCCTGCTCATATCTTTCAATTCCCCCACCTGCCATTGCTTCCGGCATTCGCTGGTAAGCGACAGCCGTCGGGACGGAAGCTCTGCTACCCGCTACCGCCTCCTCGCGCGAGGAGAAGCCGACCGCGATAATGGAGCGTGCGGCTATGAGATCGCGCAGTGAATCCTCGTTCGGGTACGCAATCACGAGGCGTTCAGGACCATTCTCGGTACGAAGCCCTGCTATTACTGCGTACTGCACGCCCGAAGAATCAACCACCTCGTTCACGACTGCATCCTCCTTCACGCATGCCAGTGTTCGATATGCCTTGAGCAGTAGCAACCGGCATTCCAAACTAGTTCTTCGAGGCAAATTGTGAATGTGGCTGAGGCGGCCTGGGTGAATTGTTTCGGCCGGGAGAACTTCTAAGGTCAAGCGCCACGAGAGAAATGACGCCCGCCGCGGACAGCGTGTCCGCGGAAGGACATCATCTCAGTTCAAATAGCTGCGCAAAAAAAAAATGACACCGCGAAGCCGGCGCCAGAAGGAGCAATGCGAAGCTCGAGTTAAAAGTTCGGACTACCACTCGAATGGCCAAAGCTGACACTAATGACCATAGTGAAAGGGGCCTTCAAAGTGGGATGGAACTATTTGGTGGACGGCGATTTCTGCAATGCAACCTCCTCGCCGCCGGGAGTCACTGCCTTTACAGACGCTTGTTTGATCTGGGCGGCGTTTGAGGCCTGCTCGGGCCTGGAGAGCACCGGCCTGCCTGCCTGCTTCGCGAGTTGCCTGGCGCGCGTCTTCGGATACCCAAACTCCTCGCCAAAGTTATTTCCGGGATAGAACCACGACTGAATGGCTTCCGGCTGGCCGGACGGACGCTCCTCGAAATTGATGATCGTCTTCTCCGGAGTTTCCTGACGGTAATCGGGAATCGCGAGAATCGTTGTCACCAGGTGCGTGCGGTCCGCATTCCAGATCTCCACGATGTTGCGATCTGAATCGTTGTCCGCGAGCGTGAACCAATAGTTCCGGCGGCAAGAACCTGTCCGGGCACCTCGACGGGTTCGTTAAAGGTTAACTTGGTCGCCTAGTCCCAATCATCTGCCATTACTGCTGTTGGAAGTGCCAGCGTGCAAAATAGAGCCAGACAAAATATTACGACTAACTACTTATTACTTGTATTCACGTACGTTTTGCCTTTATTCAGTGTGTTCTCCTTGTTGACTCAGTCGTGCCTCGAAGGGCCCGACTGGAATTGTTTTGGCACTNNAGGCGCAACTCGCCGGCTCGCATCACTCCTTCGGCCTGACGTGCATTGCGGGCTCCGACGATGGCTCCGGTGACGGCGGGATGGTGCAGCGTCCAGGCGATTGCGACTTCTCCGGCTGACCGGTTGTGGCGCCTGGCAATCTCCTGCAAGCGCTCCACCAGCGCCAGGTTCCGAGAGAGCTGCGGCTCGGTAAAGTCGGGATGATTCTTGCGCCAATCGTCCTTGGGCAGTTTGGCCGCGCGCTCACCGGTCATGGCGCCGGTCAGAGACCGGAAGCCATCGGAGAATAGACGATGACTCCAATGCCTTCCCGCAGACAGTAGGGCAGAACCTGGTCTTCGATCTCGCGGTGCAGCAACGAATACGGAGGCTGCAGAGAAGTAACGGGCGCCAGGGCCTGAGCGCGGCGCAGTTGCTGGACATTGAAGTTGGAAACCCCAATCCAGCGCACTTTCCCTTGGCGCCGCAGGCGGGCGAGCATTGACCATCCTTCTTCCAGTTCGGCAGAATCGGGATCAGGAGGCCAGTGGATCTGGTACAGATCAATCACGTCGACGGAGAGGCGACGGAGACTGTCTTCGACTTCACGCCGGATTGAATCAACGCTCAGCGTTTTCCTTACGTTGCCCTGGGAATGCCAGCGCAGGCCGCACTTGGTGAAGACATAAGGCCGCGGACCCGGCCAGGTCTTGAGCGCTCGGGAAACGACTTCCTCTGAGTGTCCCAGTCCGTAGACGGCGGCCGTATCGATCCAGTTGACGCCCAGTTCGAGCGAGCAGTGAATGGCCGCGATGGAGTCATTATCGTTCTGCGATCCCCATGCGAACTGCCATCCCGAGCCACCGATGGCCCAGGCGCCGTAGCCGACGCGGGTAATGTGCAGATCGGAGTTGCCAAGCTTGCGAGTTTGCATTCCATTCTCCCTCTAAAGTTCCGTTGAGCGACCGTCCTGATGACTGAAGCTCTTACCCTTTGGCAGCCTGCGGAGGGAACTTCTTGAACATCTTTGCCACACCCTTGTTCAGATTCTTTTCATTTGTCTCAGGTTTGTTGGATACCATATCTTCAGCACTACCGCGCCAGATCAACTGCTTGGTTTTTCCGTCGTACATATCGACGAGCAGAGTTCCTTCTTTGTAGTCCTGCTCAGTAGTGGTAGCCTCGCCCATTCCGCCGAATCCCCGCCAACGCCATCCCCCACCCATACCGTCATAGAAAGTCTGAAGCGTCCTCTCGTTCTGAGTCGTCGCAATCGCTACGATCGCCACATCTCCGCCGTTGTCTACCTGAGTCCAGCCCTTGGCTGCCAATTGAGCATCGACTGCGCTCTTAATTCGCGCATCCCACAACGAATTCGTCGGCTTGATTTCCTGCCACGAATAAGTCTTGTACTGCGAGAAATTGGCTTGGTGATCAAAGTCGGTTTTGACCTGCTGCGCAAATGCAGCTCCCAGCATCGCCACGAAAAACAGAGTGCAAACTGCTGTGCTACGGAACGACCTCATATATGAATCTCCTTTTCGCCTTAAGAAATGCATTTGCATTTCCAAACGGCGTAGCACGCAGAAAGTCCAGTCAATCGTTCAGGTTCAAGGCTTTGTGTTTCTTGTCCGCAGCGAACTCGACAGAGTGCGAGACTGTCGTCGTCAACATACCGACGGAGTGTCCGAATGCGGACCGTCATGAGGGGCTCCTTCCATTCTCGATCACCAGAATGATTGTGGCCAGGCGGTGAGGAATGGAGACTCGAATGCAGTTAGCACAGCTGAATCAGCGGAGATGGAAATGCAGGAAATGCCATGCCTTTGCAGCCACAATTCGCGAACGATCCTCTCATGATGTTGGAGTAGCAGAATGGCACCCAAACCAGCAACATCCCGAGCAGCGCGTCTGTGGTCGGAGAAACTCGCCAGAAAAACTCCGACTCCATAGAGAAATCCGCCCGTGAGAGCGACGATTCTTGGGCCCTTGCGATTGAGCCAAAGGCCGACGAAAAAAGCCGCGATACCCAACACAAAAATGCTGATGGTAACGGTCAATGTGACTTCGGAAATGCTCCAGCCAAATTGCTTCGCGAGTGGCACCCGGAATACACTCCAGGCGTAAACGGCGCCCAAGGCCATCTGCAGAAAGACCCCAGCAACAGCTATACCCAACGGATTATTTTCCTAACCTCTCTTTCAAAGTCTACTAATCGCGCGGCAGCGGATTCTCCGCGGATTGCAGGTGGCGACCAAAGGCCTGCAGAAAATCGACGGCTGCTGCCAGACCGCGGAGGCTGTCTTTACTGGTGAGTCGTCTGAGCAATGCGAAGAACCTTATTGGTTTCTCTCGCTCCGCTGTTGCTTCCGCAATTCCTTCGGGAATTGCCTGGAAGATTCTCTTGAACCATTCCGGCTCTATGCTGCCGAGAATCTGGCGCCAAAAGAGCAGATTCCTGATGGCGCGAATCGCCTCTGGCGTTTTGACATTGTCCACTACAGTCTCCAGGATCTCATCGCTCGCTGCCAAAGCACCGCGCATGATCTCCAGCACACCGCGACTGTGCAATTCCTGCAGCACTTCGTACGCAGCCAAGACCGCTTCAGCATGTTTTTCGGGGGCTTGTTCCAATCGCGAGTGCAACTCAGCGCGCGCGTTGCGCGGCGGGATTTCTAGAGGAATCGGTTGAGCCATTGAATTCTCCTCACATCACTTTTTCGTCTGCAACTGCACCAGCCCATTTCCATTTCCTGGAGGGGCATAGTCCGATCGCTTCCACTTGCGTTCGACTTCCACTCCGTTCTGCGGGGTCGGATGACCAAAGCGAAAATTGATGCGGGGCAGCGGACTCTCGCCGACTTCGGCCAACACCTTCATGTGAACGCTGGTCTCCTTGTAAGCGGGCGTGTTGGTCACGGGATCGGTGTGGCTGCTGGTCAGCCGGTTCACGGGACTCTCGACCGAGTTCATCGGCATGTACAGCTCCTTCCCCTGTACACGGTCGGTGACCAAAGCGCGCACTCGCACTTTCCCGTAGCGCGAGATCAGTTGCACCCATGTTCCGCTTTGAATGCCACGTTCTTCGGCAAGTTCGGGAGAAACTTCCACAAACGTGTTGGGAGTCTTCTCTCGAATCCCTTCGGTGCGGTAGGTAAGGTTGCCCTCGTGGAAATGTTCCAGAAGCCTGCCATTGTTTAGGTGCAAGTCAAATTCAGCGTTCGGCTGCTCGGTGGGCCCAATCCACGAGACTGGAAACAGCCTCGCCTTTCCATCGGGGAAAGCGAAGCGTTTCGTATAGAGCAGGGGCTCATCAGTCCCATCGGCCGCGACCGGCCATTGTAGGGATTTGTAGCCGGCCAGCCTGTCGTAGTTAACGCCGGCGAACATCGGCGTCAGAGAGGCGATTTCATCCATGATCTCGGAAGGATGCTGATAGTGCCAATCAGCGCCCAAGTGGTTGGCTACATCCTGGATGATCTTCCAATCCGGCTGACAACCCGCTAGGGGCTCGAACACTTCATACAATCGCTGGACGCGACGCTCGGTGCTGGTGAAGGTACCTTCCTTTTCCAGGCTCGGTGCTCCCGGCAATACAACATCGGCGTAGCGGCAAGTGTTACTGAAGAAAATGTCCTGCACGACAAAGAAGTCGAGTTTGGCGAATGCATCTGCAACGTAGTTGGCATTGGAGTCCACTATGCTCATCTCCTCGCCGATCAGATACATCGCTTTGAGCTTGCCGTCATGAATGGCTTCCACCATCTGGTGGTTGTCTAGTCCCTTAGTGGAAGGGACCTTCACCTTCCAATCAGTCTCAAATCGCTGGCGCACTTCGGGATCATCTACAGACTGGTAGCCCGGCAGCATGTTGGGCATGGACCCGAGATCGCTGGCTCCCTGCACGTTGTTGTGTCCGCGCAGCGGGTAGGCACCGGTTCCCGGTCTCATGTAATTGCCGGTGATAAGCAACAGATTCGATATAGCGGTGGAGATATCAGAACCCTGGGTGTGCTGGGTGACTCCCATCGCCCAGAGGATGCATGTACTTTCTGCCTCAGCAATCATGTGTGCGACTGTTCTGATGGTCCGCTCGGAGAGACCCGTGAGTTGCGCTGCCGCTTCCAGGCTGAACGGCTCTAAGCTCTTTCGGTATTCTTCCAGGCCATTGACCCACTGGTTCAGAAACTTCGTGTTCGCAAGGCCTTGGTCCAAAAGGTATCGAGAGACCGCATTTATCCAGATGAGATCTGTTGCCGGTTTGGGATGTAGAAATAGGTCTGCGCGTCTTGCCATCTCATGTTCACGCAAGTCGGAGACAATAAGTTTCTGCCCGTTTAGTTTGTGAGAGCTCTTCACTCGCGTGGCGATGACCGGGTGACTCTCTGCCGTGTTGCTGCCGATGATGACGACCAGATCAGCCTTCTCCATGTCGGAGATCGAGCCCGAGTCGCCTCCGTAACCCACGGTGCGGAACAAACCCATGGTCGCGGGCGACTGGCAGTAGCGGGAACAATTGTCGACGTTGTTCGTGCCAATGATGGCTCGGGCCAATTTTTGCAGGAGATAGCTCTCTTCGTTCGTACACTTCGACGAAGAGATGAACGCCACGGAGTCCGCTCCATCCTTCGCTTTGATTTCTGACAGTCTGCGAGCGACGAGACCAAGCGCTTCATCCCAGCTCGCCTGGCGAAACTTTCCGCCCTCGCGAATCAAGGGTGTGGTGAGGCGATCCTCACTATTAATGTGACCCCAGCCAAATTTTCCTTTTACACAAGTGGAAATCCCATTGGCCGGGCCGTGCTCCGGCGCCACCTTAAGAATGTGGCGGTCTTTCGTCCAGACGTCGAAGCTGCACCCTACGCCGCAGTAGGTGCAAACTGTCTTCGTCTTGCGGATGCGGTGCTCCCGCATTGCATGTTCGGCCTCGGAGACCTGAAGAATGCTTCCGTAGCCCGTCTCAGGCTCGATCCCCTTAACCACCTCGATCATGCCGCTTAAAGCAGATTTCTTCAGAGATGTCAGGAAGCCGGCGTGGCCCAGCATGGTTTTTTCCATCAGAGCGTTGCAGGGACAGACGGTGACGCAGTGGCCGCACGAAACGCAACTTGATTCTCCAATGGTGGATCCGCCGTCCCAGAGCACGCGTGGATTTGGATCTTCCCAGTTGATCGAGAGCGTTTCATTAACTTCGACGTTCTGACAAGCCTCCACGCAGCGGCCACAAAGAATGCACTGATCCGGATCGTAGCGATAGAACGGATTCGTGTTATCAACCTCGTAAGGCTTCGTTCGGAAAGGGATTCGCTGATGCTCAATGGCCAGCAACTTCGTCGTATTATGGACTGTGCAATTACCATTGTTGTTGTCGCAGACCGTGCAGTACAGCATGTGGTTGCTGAGAATGCGATCGAACGCTTCCACCTGGGCCGCCGCTGCCTTCGCTGACTTGGTGGAGACCGTCATCCCATCGGCGGCTGCGGTCGCGCAGGCTCTAATCAGGCGGCCGTTCACTTCAACCATGCATGTGTCGCACGTCTGAACCGGCCCGAGTTGTGGGTGGTAACAGACGTGGGGAACGGTCCCCCCAGTACGGTTGATCAGATCGATGAGAAGCTCGTCCGGTTGAGCTTCCAGAGAGATGCCGTCAATATCAACATTCACCACGGTTTTTTTCTCCACATAACTTGGTACAGCAAGTCGCGGTCCAGTCTTGCGTCGAGTGAGGCACAGCCCAGCGAGCGCAACGCGCTGGTTTTGCGGGAGTAAGAAGGGTGCGTCTTGCCGTCCACCCGGCGAGTAGTGACTGCATACTCACACTTCCGTCAAGATATGGACTGCCGACTGCCCGGACGCCAGCCCATCTGGGATGTAGGCCACACTAGATCCGTCTGATCGCCCTCTTCGATCGCGGGACGAGTTCGGCAGACACTCGCTCCCAGGCCTGACGCCAATCCGTCAGACACTCACCCTGACACCTGAACTCCTTGCCGCGTTCTCCCATTCTACCGCCGCACTCCGGACACACACAATTCAAAATGCCGGAGATCACATCCGTGGTCGACTTTACGGTGCTGAGTCTCATGAACTGCATACGCACCTCACAAATAACAATTACTTCAGCTATCCGTGATCTGCTCCGCGCTTGCTGTAAGCACTGTGTGTCCTCGAGAGCCGTCAGCACAGAAGCTAAAACACAACCGCTGAATGCATTTCTTATTCCAAAGCGCGAGAACCCGGTTGATGCTAATACGTCGTTTCCCGGAAAACGCAATGGAGCCCGATTCCGAGAAATTAATGTCCAGCTCTCTGCGATTCTGAGAATCTATAAGCCCGGCCGAGGTCCGGAGCTGTCCACATACTGACGTTGTGTCAACCGCTGGACGGTTGCAACCGCCCTATCCGAGTTCCTTACCGCCCGTCACTTACTTCAGTTGATTCATCTCTCTGAAAACAGGAAGTTAAGTCACCGCGCGCCCGATTGGAAGGCGGCGTGCTTTTCTGCTGTCGTACGTGGAGGACATGGCCGACCGCATCGTTACCATTACTGAGCGGAATCTTACTACCACCGTTGACAATATCGAACACATCGAGTCGCAGTCGCTCTATGGAATAGCGGTCGTTAAAGTATTCCTGCAGCCGACCGCGAACATTCAACGGAGTATTGCACCGGTTACGGCTGTTTCTCAGACCCCAACTCAGGCAGCTGCCTGCGGGAACGACTCCGCCCCTCATCATTGCGTATAGCGCGTCGAGCGTGCCGCTCGTAGACCAGCGGGCGGACGGGAACTGGCTGCGGATTGAGTACGCAGCGAGCGAGCGCCGGGTTTGCGGGCTGCTGACGATGGCGGTATCGAGTTATCGCTACCAGACGACACGCAGCGATGAGCCGTTGCGCACGAGGCTGGTGGAGTTGGCGCGGGAAAGGCCGCGCTTCGGGTATCGGAGGCTGCAGGTTTTGTTGCGGCGAGAGGGAGAGCATGTGAATCATAAGCGTGTTCATCGGATGTATCGGGCGGCGGGATTGATGTTGCGGCGAAAGAAGCGGAAACACTGCGTGCGCGCGGGAAAACCGCTGGTGGAGCGGACGGCGGCGAACCAGGAATGGGCGCTGGATTTCGTGTACGACGCGGTGGATTGCGGGCGGGCGATCCGGGTGCTGAGTGTGGTCGATGCGTATACGCGGGAATGTCTGGCGCTCGAAGTGGACACGAGTTTCGCCAGCCGGAGAGTGACGCGCGTGCTGGATGCGATCATCGGCGAGCGCGGGATTGCGGGAGCGATTCGCTGCGATAACGGCCCGGAATTCACCAGCCGCCATTTTCTGGCGTGGGCAGTGGAACGGCAGATCGAGCTGATCCACATTCAGCCGGGTAAGCCCACGCAGAACGCGCGGGTCGAGAGTTTTCACGGACGATTGCGGGAAGAGTGTTTGCACGTGAGTTGGTTCCAGAACTTGTTCGACGCGCGGCGCAAGATCGCGGCCTGGCGGACGGAGTACAACGAAGAGCGCCCGCACAGCAGCTTGGGATACAAAACCCCGAAAGAGTTTGCCGAAGAGTCGGCAGCGCGCTTCTACATCGCTGAAGCGGGGGAAGAGGCTCCTTCCTCTGCACCCCCATCCCCGCTCAAATCGGAGATGGAGCAAAAGGATTTTGCCATATGCTCAAGTGAACGAAAATTGGGGACAAGTCAGGACGCCAAGCGTTCGCAAACGAGCGTTTCTCTCTAGAATCCTCTTGGGTGAACTCACTAGGCAAAACTAATGGCCGTCGCGCTCCATTGGGGAGACCATCAGCTTGCTAATCACGGCTTACGCGCTTACTCTCACAGTAGGGTGTTTAATTGGGCTGCAAGAGGGAGAGTTTTTGACAAACGACGAATTCAAGGCTTCCTACGTGGTCATACGCCACAACGTTCGTACCTACGAGTCCGCGGGAGTGGTCGAGGTGGTCAAGGGACGAACGAATGCAGAGTCTGCCTTGAAGAAGTTCGAAAGCGACCAAAGCCCCGCGGATCGGCATGAGGGCTGGCGCTTCTTCCTCGAGAAAACCACCCTGAAGGCGGGGACGGATCCCGCAGAGGCCACAGAGCTACGTCAGGCTGAGTTGGAAAGTCGAGAGTCCAAAGCTACGCAAGAAGGCGAAGGCTCCAATAATCGAGGCGGGATCTCCAGGTGAGCTACAGAGCTACAGTAATTCGCTTGCTAACCTGAGGCTCCAAGCGTAGCATCACAGTGTACGTTAGACCGAGTCGGTTGTGAGCAGTTCTCGCTAATCAGCAAGTACTTGCCTGCAGTACCCCCGAATCTCTCCAGCGTAAATTGATTGAAAGGAACACCAGTATCACCATGGCAGAACAAGGAACAGTAAAGTGGTTCAATGACGCCAAAGGCTATGGCTTTATCAGCCGGCAGAATGGCGAAGATGTTTTTGTGCACTTCTCAGCGATCCAGGCGGGCGGATTCAAAAGCCTGCAGGAGGGCCAGACGGTGCAATTCGACGTAACCAAGGGCCCCAAGGGCTGGCAGGCTGAGAACGTCCAGCCGCTGTAACCCAGATCCGTTGTTTAAACGGCGATCTCTTTTTGAGATCGTCTTTTCAATTTTTCGGGCTTTGAGATATCAAGCGGCGCCACGGCATTCTACTTGGAGTGCTCTGGCGTCGTGAAGTCTGCGGTTCCAACTTTGACGATCGTTCCTCGGGGCTGCGGTTTCGCATCTTTCGCATCCTTGCCCTCGTCGGCCTTGTCCTTGGCTTCGGGCGCGGGTATAGGTTTCTCCGTCCAGATGCCGTAGACACGCCCGCCATAAGCCGCAATTCCGCTGTAGTCGCCGAAGAAGACTCCGCTGGCTTCGAATGGTTCATCGGTCCAAGCGTAGTTGCTGAAGCTGCGTCCATTGTCCGTGGAACGCGCCAGAACCACAATCTGCTTGCGGTTCTGCGGATCCCCCCGGCGGTCATAAAAGAGAATGTCGACGGAGCCGTCAGTCGGGTCCACGGCGAGCCACTGGAAGAACTGTTCCGCTCCGTTGTGTACCAGATCGTTATTCACGCGGACCGGGGTTGTCCAATGCTTGCCCCCGTTGTCGGAGGTCGCAATGAAGACATCAAGATCGCCGTTGCGGTAGTCGCTCCACGTCACGTACAGGCGCTTGCTTTTCGGGTCGATGGCAATCTGCGGAAATCCGTTTGCTCGTTCGAGCGTCTGTATGGCGAACATGATCGGCGGCGTATGAATGACGGCGCGTGCATGGGAGAAGGTTTTGCCACCGTCGCGAGAGGTAGTGAGCATGATCGCGTCATCCTGGCTCCATATGGCATAGAGCTTGCCGTCCGGGCCAACTACACCGTCGAATCCTTCAGCGGCGCCGTTGTCATCGCGCGGCAAGCCAGGATGGGCATCGATCTCAATCGGCTGCGACCAAGTCTTCCCGTCGTCGGCGGAACGCGAAAGCACCATCTGCGAGTCGGCCAGCCTCCAGCGCGTCCAACCGATATAGAGATTGCCGGCATATTTGCCTTTCGTGTCGTCGGCGACAATGTACGGTTTGTCTTCAAATGGAATCCCGGGCGAACTGGTTTGCTCGGCGACGGGAATATGATCTGCTTCCCAGGTTTTTCCGCCATCGAGCGATCGCCGCACGAAGATGCCGTTGCGCGTCGCGCCATGTGCCCAGTAGTTAAAAGTCCCAAGCTTGTCGAAGGCGATGTAGCAGACAAAAGAGTGGCCTTGATTATCGAAAGCGACCGAGACGTCGCCGGAGATGCGATAGTTCTTGGGATCAACGCCCTCGGCCAGTTGCCAGGTGTGGCCGGCATCCCGTGAATAGGCGGCGTGCACATTGTCCTGAAAAACACCAACTACCTGCTGCGGATTCGTAGGATTCACTGCGATCCCCGGCTCCGTGAAATAACCCGGTGTGGGAGTGAGAGTGAAGACGTGGGACTGAGGCGCTTTTGGGAGATCCTGGCTCTGCAAGAGCACGGCTGTAATGAAAAAGAGAAGGAAGACAATCGTGGATGCGAATCGACGAAAATGTTGCGAGAAGAACATTCGAAGTCCCCTGGTGTTCGTGATCGACTTTGCGTTGCTAAGGAAGGTTCTCAGAACACAGGGCCGCGCCTCCAGCAATTCCTGCGTCTGCCCCATAGTGCGCCATCAACAGCGGAATCCCGGAGGCGCGTGGATTCACGCACCAAGCCGGAAGGCGATTCTTAATTTCGTCAAAAAAAGGCTGCAACATCGCGGCCACGCCGCCACCCATCACGAGAACGTCGGGGTCGAGCAGATCGACGATGTTGCCGAGCCAGGGAGTCAAGACCGCAACAGTCTCAAGAAGAATTTCCCGCGCCAGCGGATCGCCGGCGACATAAGCCTGTCCCACGAATTCGCTGGTAACGGCGGCCATGCTTCCTTGCGCAAGGTCAAGAATGGTGGAATGCCGATGTGGTTCAGCGCGGAGCTTTGTACGTGCCCGTGCGCCAATTGCAGGGCCGGCCGCTAACACTTCGATGCACCCGCGTTTGCCGCAGCTGCAAAGCGGGCCGCGATAGTCGATGCTCACATGGCCGCCTTCGCCCGCAGAGCCGGTATTGCCGTGGTAGATGCGGCCATCCAGAACAATGCCGGTTCCAATGCCGGTTCCGATCGTGGCATAGAAAACGTAGCGGTATCCGCGCGCCGCGCCCCAGCGCGTTTCGGCGAGGGCCGCGGCGTTCGCGTCGTTGTCAACGTGGACAGGCACGCGATACTTCGCCGCGATTTTCTCGGCGAGCGGAAAATTCCTCCAGCAGGGCAGATTTGGAGGATTAAGAATTATGCCTGTCTTCGGATCCAGCGGGCCGGGGGCGCAGATTCCAATACTCCGTGTGCCATCCCTGGTCGCCGTGGAAATCAACGAATCAATCGCGCAAGTGACCGCCTGCAAAGCAGCTTCAGGCGTGCTATTCGCCACCATGGGCTGGCGGCCCTGCGAAAGTATCTTGCCTTCGCGGTCCACGAGTCCAACAGCGACCTTCGTGCCGCCTATATCCACGCCGAGTATTGGACCGCTATGTTGTGAGGTGCCAGTCATCGTTTTGAACGTCGCCGCCATCTGAAGCGCATCAGGTCAGACTGCGAAAGCCTTTGCAGAGCAATCAAAGATTATCACTCAACGATGTTCGGAAGCCTAAGTGGCTGATTCTACAGCGAGGTTATGCCATTCGAAGGAGAGCTGCAAAAATTCTGATTCTTTCGATTTGAATTATGAATCCAAGATGTTACATACGATTGTTGACGGCGCAAGCTGCTCAACCTAGAATCTAAACTCGAATGTCAGAGAACCGCAATCTTCGCGCGATGTGCTGTTGCACTTGTTGTTGTTGTGCATGCGTGTGCACTGGCGCGGGGGGGTGCTGACCTAAGAAATCTTTCTTAACGCAGGCACTCATGAACCCATCGCCAGATGACCTGGCGGTGGGTTTTTTATTTTCCAGACTCTATTTCTATGACAAACACAGCCAAAGAAACCAAAGCTCAAAAGGTGGAGCGCCTCAAGCGCGCCAAGAATCCTTGGGAAGGGTTGGAGGAAATCCGTCGCTTTGCCCGAGAAGGATTCGAATCCATTCCTGCCGAGTGGATCGGAACTTATTTCCGTTGGTGGGGCGTTTACACGCAGGGAGACGGAGCGGGAGTCACCGGCGGGCAGGGTGGGGAAGGCCGGGCGCTGCAGCGCTTCATGGTGCGCATCCGCATTCCCAACGGAATGATGAGTTCGCTGCAGTTGCGGGCGATTGCCGACCTCACTCGACGCCACGCCAACGGAATTGCCGACCTTACCGTACGCCAGAACATTCAGCTGCACTGGGTCACCATCGAATCGCTGCCGGAAGTGCTCGAAGGACTCTGGCAGGTGGGATTGAATACGACCGGCGCTTGCGGCGATGTGGTGCGGAATGTGACCGGATGCCCGGTCGCGGGTGTAGATGCGGACGAAATTGTGGATGCTTCGCCACTCGTGCTGGAGGCATCGCAGTTGCTGGCGGGGAATGCTGATTTCTACAACTTGCCGCGCAAGTTCAAAATTTCGATCACCGGATGCCGGGTGTGGTGCCCGTATCCGGAAATCAATGACGTCGGCCTGACTGCACTAACGCGCGTGGTCGACGGCAAACCCGAAGTTGGCTTCTCTCTACGCGTCGCAGGTGGGCTTTCGACGGAACCCTATCTTGGAGCGCGACTGGATGCATTCGTCCGCTGGAACCAGGTTCTGCCCGTGATCAAGGGCATCGCCGAATTGTTTCGCGATTCCGACGTTCTGCGCGAACACCGTGAGCGCGCGAGGCTGAAATTTCTCTTCCTGCGGCACGGATGGACTGCCGACCGTTTTCTGAGCGAACTGCACGAGCGCATCGGATTCCAACTTGATCCCGCGGTCGAGGAGCATCCGCCCGACGACGTCTACCGCGATCACGTGGGGATTCATGCGCAGAAGCAGGCCGGTCTCTCATACGTGGGAGCAGTGGCGCTGCGCGGGCGAATTAACGCGGAACAGATGCAGGCAGCCGCGGATCTGGCCGAGCGCTTTGCCGGCGGCGAATTGCGTGCCACCAATATGCAGAACCTCCTCGTTGTGAACGTTTCAACGGTCAATACCGAAGGGCTGGCGAAAGAGTTCGACGCGATCGGATTGAAGGTTGGCGGGTCGGCCTTCTGGCGGGGGACGGTGGCCTGCAGCGGGACGGAATTCTGCAAGCTGGCCATCACCGAAACCAAGAGCTTCTCTCGCTGGCTCGTGGAAGAACTGGAAGATCGATTACCCGGTTTCGATCAACATCTGAAGTTGCACGTCACTGGATGTCCCAACAGTTGCGGACAGCACTGGATCGCTGACATCGGGATCGAAGGCAAGAAGATCAAAGTTCAGGACCGCATGGTCGACGCCTACTACTTCTGTGTGGGCGGAGCCTTAGGTTTGCATCAGGCCACGGCGCGGCCAGTCGGATATCGCTGCGCCGCGACCGAAGTGCCGGACGCGCTGGAACGTCTGTTGGGGCGCTACCTGGCGCAGCGCGAACCGGGCGAAAATTTGCGCCGCTTTTTTGTACGCCACAGCGATCAGGAGTTGCGCGAATTTCTGGCCGGAGAAGTCGTGGCCGGGGTGGCTCGCGATTTGCCGGACCCGACTCGGAATCTGGCGCAGTCCGCAGGAGGAATCGGTGACTAGCTTGTTTCCCATGTTTTTGAAGTTGGAAGGCAGGCACTGCCTGGTCGTGGGCGCCGGGAAAATCGGCGAGCCCAAGATCGGCGGCCTGCTTGAGACGGGTGCGCGCATCCGCGTGGTTGCCCTCGATGCGAGTTCCACCGTTCGCAAATGGGCGCGCGCTGGAAAGATCGAGCTGGAGTTGAGAGCGTTTTCGATCGAGGATCTGGACGGAGCGTTTCTGGCAGTCGTAGCGACCAATTCGCGCAGCTTGAATGAAAGGGTCTATCACGAGGCGCAGAGATGCGGCGTGCTCTGCAACGTGGTCGACGTTCCGGACCTCTGCGATTTCTTTTATCCGGCAGTCGTGCGTCGTGGCGATCTGCAAATTGCCGTTTCAACTTCCGGGCAAAGTCCATCGCTGGCCCAGAGGATTCGTCAGCAGCTCGAAAAACAATTTGGCCCCGGCTACGCCGCCTGGGTGGCGGAACTTGGCGAGACACGAAAGCTGATTCTCGCCAGCGATCTCGACAAAGAACACAAGCTGGATCTGCTGCATTCGTTGGCCAGCAGGGAAGCGCTGGAAGCGGCCTTGGCCGCAACGCCGCAACTAGCCGCAAAAGGAGAGGGAGCATGAAGGGAAACGTTTATCTAGTGGGCGCGGGACCGGGCGACCCGGAGTTGCTCACGTTGAAGGCGCACCGTCTGCTGAGAACGGCCGATGCGGTGCTGCACGATGACTTGGTCGCTCCGGACATCTTGAGCCTGATTCCTCGGACCGCGCAGGTTCATAACGTCGGTAAGCGTTGTGGGAAGAAGAACATTCTGAAGGAGGAAATCAATTTTCTGATGGTTGCCCTGGACGATTCCGGTTTGCAGGTGGTTCGTTTGAAAAGCGGCGATCCGCTCATCTTTGGACGAGCTGGGGAAGAAATCGAATCGCTGCGGCTGGCTGGTATTCCCTACGAGGTTGTACCGGGAGTGACTTCTGCCCTCGGTGCAGCAGCGGCGGCGAAGATTCCGCTGACTCATCGAAGGGTATCGTCAGCGCTCGTGTTCATCACTGCGCATCAGGCTTCTGGGAGCGAAGCTGCGAACTGGAGCAAGCTGGCAGGAAGCGGGGCGACGCTCGTGATCTACATGCCCGGACAGAAATACTCCGAAGTCGCCTCGAAGCTGAAGGCGGCTGGGCTCGCCGGCAAGACGCCCTGCGCGGTCATCTCCCGCGCCACAACCCCGCACCAGCGCACGCACCGCACAACAATCGCCGGACTGGCTGGCGCACCGCCACTGGCGACTCCGACGCTGCTGGTCGTGGGTGAGGTCGTGTGTTTTTCCGATCCCACAGCGCTGGCGCGGGAACTCAGCGTGACGGCTATTGAAGACGGCAATGCATTCCCCTCATCGCTATTCGCGGATTCCACCTCGGCTGCGAACTCTGCAACCAATGAGGAGCCATTCTCGTGAAGGATCATTTCCAGGATTATGTCCGAGAGCAGATCGCAGGAGTGCAACTGGCGGCGGAGAGTTGGACTCCGCAGCGAGTTCTAAGTTGGTCGTTTGAGACATTTGGAAACCGTGTGGCCATTTCCTCCGCGTTCGGAGCCGAAGGAATGGCGCTAATCGATATGGCTTCCCGGGTCCGCAAGGACTTCCGCCTTTTCACCATCGACACCGAATTTCTCTTTCCCGAGACGTATACTTTGATGGATCGGATTGAAGAAAAGTACGGAATCGAGATCGAGAAGGTCTATTCTGTTCTCTCGTCCCAGGAGCAGGAACGCATTCACGGAGCAGGGTTGTGGGCGCGCGATCCCGACCGCTGCTGCAGTTTGCGGAAAGTGGAACCACTCCGATGCAAACTGAGCGAGTTGAGCGCGTGGATCACGAGCATTCGCCGTGACCAGACATCGGTGAGGTCCAGCGCGAGAAAAGTAGAATGGGATGCGAAGTTTGGCTTGGTGAAGATCAATCCAATCGTCGACTGGACATCAAAGCAAGTTTGGCGCTACATCCACGACCACGATGTGCCCTACAACGCGCTTCATAATCAGGACTATCCCAGCATTGGATGCACGCATTGCACACGGGCAGTGAGGCCGGGAGAAGATCCGCGCGCCGGACGTTGGCCAGGATTGGCCAAGACCGAGTGCGGCCTGCACGTCATCGATCCCGTGGCGGCTTCGCCTGCAGCGGGTGCATCGAAGGCCGCGAAGTCCGCAAGCTAGCACTGCCTATGGCCCAACCCGCCTGGCAGAAACGGCGGAGAATCCTCGCCAGTCGCCGGGAGACTGCGGAAAAAATTCCATGGAGAAAAGTTCCGCTGCCGATGTCAGCTTAATCGTCTGTCTTCTTCATATGCGTGGCGAACTGACGCAAAAGACCAACAAAGGCAGTCGACGCCACTGAGAGCGTTCGGTCGCGCCGGTAGGCAAGTCCAAGTTCGCGGTACACAGGGTCCTCAAGATCGATCAGTTTGACGCGGCCGGAGTCCACTTCGTCGCGCGCGAATGATGCACTGATGAGGGATACGCCCAGATCCGCTGCCACGAAGCTCTTAATCATCCCAATGCTGGGGAGCTCCATTCGAACCTGCAGTTCGGCGGCGTGAGGCCGAAAGAGTTTGTCCAGCAGTCTGCGCGTGTGTCCCGTCTTCGGGAAGAGCAGGGGTTGTTTGACGATCTCGCTGACGGGCACCACTTTAAACTTGGCCAGCGGATTCTTGGGGCTGACCATCAACATCAACTTGTCGCGGAAAATGGGTTGGATCTTCAAGCTCGGAGACTGGATGGGCAAGGTCAGAATGCCCACCTCAACTGCTCCGTTTTCAAGTTTTTCCACGATTTTGTAGCTGAAGTTGCG
>PLEA01000034.1 GCA_003136335.1 Acidobacteriaceae bacterium
TCACCCGAATTGGCCGCCGCAACAGGCGTGAAGCTTGAAAGACTGAACCTGTATTTCCTTCTGGTGTTCAGTCTGTCGGTTCTTGTCGGCCTTCGTTTCCCGGGGGCGCTCCTTGCCGGAGCCTTGATAATTATCCCTGCAACCACGGGTCGGCGGCTTACCAGTGATCTGTCGCACTTCCTGATTGTCTCTTGCCTTGCCAGCGTGGTGGCCGTCGGATCGGGTCTTGCCGTGACTCACTACCTGTTGACTCAATTCAGTCCGGGACCTGTCATCGTCATCATCTCGGCAGCTCTGTTCGTGCTGAGCCTCTTTAAGAAACCTGCATAGATTAAGCGTAGAACAGAACCTCTGCTGCGCATGCGAAACGAATTCCGTGATGGCACGGTTTCACGCCTGCGGGCGATTGCCGTCCTTAAGACGCGACGCCAGTTCCTCGGAGTCTGGCGGTACATCGCCGCTGCTGTTGTCGTCGTTGCAGTCGCAGGAATGGGGCTGTTCCTGCTATCCAGTAGAGCCAGTGCTGCGGCGCGCGACGCCGCAGGGGATCATCGAGATTGTGCAATTCTGTTTCGGCTGGGCGAGAAACCGATCTCGCTCGAAAACGCGGCCGAGCGGGATGATGCGTCATTCCGGCTGCTGCAGACCACGCCATCGGATGAAGTGACGACCCCGGCCGGGCCCGTGCGGGTTATCCGGCGTCACTCGTGCGAGTTCCATGGAAGGCGATTCGCGCACGTCATCATGCAATTTCACGGGCAGGTCGTATCGCTCTTGATGACGAGCGACGGCGGTCAGACAGTCGAGTCAGTGAATGGTGAAGGCTCTTCCCCACACCTGGAGTGGCTGCCAGCCATCAATGGGTTCAGTGTCGTATCCTTCAAGACGCCGGGGCACATTGTCTTCCTGGTGAGCAGCCTGGATAGATCTGAACTCAGCGAAGTCGCTCCGGTTCTCGCCGATCAGGTGTACCGTCGCCTCGCCGGCGTGTAATGAGCGATTGGGGCAATTTACTGCGATGAGGCGTTAGGAGATCCGTCAGGTTATGCGCCCGCTTGATTGGTATGTACTGATCGGCTGCTTGAGCTTGGTCGTTGGCTACGGGACGTGGCGTGGTCGCGGGTCGAATACCGTCAATAAGTACATGCTGGCCGGAAATTCGATGCCATGGTATGCGATCGCATTTTCAATCATGGCGACGCAGGCCAGCGCCATTACGTTTATCTCCACCACGGGCCAGTCGTATGTCGATGGGATGCGCTTTGTGCAGTTCTACTTCGGGCTGCCGATTGCAATGATCATCTTGTCCTTTACGCTGGTGCCTTTGTTCCATCGCGCCAAGGTTTACACGGCGTACGAGTACCTCGAACAGCGATTCGATGCAAAAACACGCGCGCTGGCGAGTGTCATTTTTCTGATTGAGCGAGGCCTGGCCGTCGGTATTGCACTCTACGCGATGGCAATCGTGCTGAGTATCATTCTGGGCTGGTCGGATCGGATCACGATCTTGATCGTGGGAGCGCTCGCACTTCTTTACACCACGTTGGGCGGTGTGGTCGCCGTCACATGGACCGAATTCCCTCAAATGATCGTCATGACCTTTGGTCTATTGGGGACGCTGATAGCGGCTCTGTGGCTGCTTCCTCATGGAGTCAGTCCGCTTGGGGCGGTGAAGGTGGCCGGAGCCGCGGGAAAACTGCGCATGCTGGTGCCTCAATTCAGTTGGAGCGATCGTTACAACGTTTGGAGCGGATTGTTTGGTGGAATGTTTCTGGCGCTCGCGTATTTCGGGTGTGACCAGAGCCAGGTTCAGCGCTATCTCACGGGCAAGTCGCTCAAGGATAGCCGCATGAGCCTGCTCTTCAACGGAGCAGCCAAGATACCGCTGCAAATCTTCATCCTGTTTATCGGTGCTGTCGTTTTTTCCTTTTATAACTTCTCCAAACCGCCCGTGGTTTTCAATCAAACGGCGCTCCATCAGATTGAAGCATACCCGGAATATCAGCGCGTGGTTCAACGCTACGATGCCGCTTTCGAGCAACGCCGGGAAAGCGCGACGCGATTGGCGGAGTCCAATCCTGCGAGCATGAATCCCTCCCTCGCCGCCAGGGAGGAGTACCAAAGCGCTGAAAAGGAGTTCGACGCGGCAAGAGCCGATGCGATCGATCTGGCGAAGAAGACCAACGGCGGGGAGTTCAATGATACCAACTATATTTTCCTGACGTTCGTTACGCGGTACCTGCCTGCCGGCGTGGTCGGCCTCATTTTTGCGACGATCATTGGCGCTGCGATGTCGAGTGTCTCCTCGGAGATCAACTCGCTGGCGACCGTAACCGTCATGGATATCTACAAGCGCCACTTCCGAAAAGACGCATCCGACCATCACTACCTTCGGGCGGCCAAAATAGCGACGGTATTCTGGGGCGTATATGCGGTGACGACGGCGGGACTTGGAAGAAATCTCGGCTCATTGATCGAGGCGATCAATATCCTGGGATCACTATTTTACGGCGGGTTGTTGGGGGTATTCGTGCTTACTGCCGTGAAGAGAGTTACAGGAAATGGTGCGTTCTAC
>PLEA01000461.1 GCA_003136335.1 Acidobacteriaceae bacterium
AGCATCGTGGCTTCAAACGTGCTGATGTGGCGGCTACCACCGTTCTCCGTGACCCTAACGCGCTGCCGACCAATCTTATGGAGTAAGGTGGCAAAGTTCTGTGAGCCTTTGGGTCTGCCCTTTGGGTTTCCCGACTGCCCTTTGGTAAACTGAGTGCGTTTCGGTGGCTTGCCATACCCGATTGCGTGAGCAGCGTCGGTATCAGTCATGGCGCACCTCGGAATCGGCAGTGATGTCACTAAACCTCTTGCCTGTGACTGCATGAATCGCGTGATCACCCGTATGCTGCTGCCAGCGGCGGATCGCGACGTCGACGTAGAGTGGATCAATCTCAATCCCAAAGCAGATACGGCCAACTCGTTCAGCCGCAATCAGGGTGCTGCCGGAACCGATAAAAGCGTCGAGGACAATCTCGCCGCGAGCTGAGCAGTCAAGAATGGCATCGGCTACAAGTGCGACAGGCTTTACGGTGGGGTGCAGAGCAAGCAAATTCCCTTCGTCGCTTCGCCGGGAGAGAGTATTTACGCCGGGATATTCCCAAACGTTGGTCCGATTGCGGCCATATTGGCCGAGTTGTATGTTGTTTCGATGCCGCCTTTTTCCATTCCTAAACACAAAAACCAATTCATGTCNNTGTCTGCCGGCGGCGAGCAGTTCCCCCATATGCCGCCAGTCCATGCAGATGAAGTGCACCGAGTCGGCTGTGCTATATCGACGCCAGCAGGCGCAGGGTACGCGATGCCGTCCGAGTTGCCAGAGGTCGCCAGATCGCGTGACCGCCTGGGTTGTCTCATCGATTTGGAAGAGGTCGTCTTCGTTCCGTTGCTCGTCGCGTGCCTCCTGGATAATCAGATCGACCTCGGGAATCTCAAATCCGGTAATAGTGACGTCGAAATCGCCATCGATTGCGAGGAGATGCTGCAGTTCAATTGCGAGGATTGAGTGGTCCCAACCAGCCTTCTCGGCGAGTCTATTGTCAGCGATCACATAGGCGCGGATCTGATCGTCTGTCAAACTTTCTAGACGAACTGTGGGCACCGACTCCATGCCAAGAGACTTGGCCGCTGCCACCCGGCCGTGGCCAGCGATGATGATGTTGTTGCGATCGATCAGAACGGGGTTGGTGAATCCAAACGCTTTGATACTCTCGGCAATTTGGCTGACCTGTTTTTTGGAATGCGTGCGCGCATTACGACTGCAGGAAATAAGCTTCTCAACCCTAGTGTATTCGATCGCCAAGTCGATACGGGACGAATTTCGCGCCATCAGTTGACTCCTTTGGGGCTTGCAGGGGGCACTTGCGCCCCAGTAGTCGACGGTAGGCGTCAGTCCACATTGGCCGGGCTAACCTGAATTTTCGGGGGCCCTCGCGGTGGCTGCGGTGGTGCCGAGACCCACGGAGTGTATGAGCGGATTCTAAGGAAAGAAGCTCGCCCTTATAGCAAGTGCGCAGGAAAGTGCCTACCCGGGAATCAGTCTGCGGAGATCTGCCGAATACTCAGTTTAGGGGACCCAATATGACGCCTGAGGTTTTCTTCTTCGTCCGAGGAAAACAACCTAACTTCTTTGTCATCAATTACCGCGAGAGACTTCTTCCGTTCGGCGGGTTTTCGAAACAACATTGCTAAACTGCGCGAAGGTGATCCGCTTCGAACCTCTCGAGGTGTCGTAGAGATAGGCCGATTTTCTCGAGCCTGAACCGTAAGGGATTTCCTTAGGGGATAGCCCAAGCTCATCTAACTGTGCGAAGCAACGGGGCCACAGTTCTTTTGCGGTCAACTCTGGAGAGTTCAACGCTAAGGCGCCGATCATCTGGTTCAGCGTTTGCCTTTCATCTCGGACTTTCCCACGCGGCTTCCGCGTTCGTTCGCTTTGCGCTTTCGCAAGGGCCAAAAAGGGCGCCAAATCGCGGGCCGTCTCCTTGATTTCCGATTCGAA
This sequence comes from Acidobacteriaceae bacterium, assembly GCA_003136335.1. The sequence continues at coordinate 1,939 of PLEA01000461.1, forward strand.
ACTCTTCTAGTGACGGATCCTTTCAATTCTGTCCCGATCGCTTGTCGCCGCTTTTACATATTTCGCCTTGGCATTCTCTCTGTTCACGACGACAGCAAGGATATATTGGTTTTCCATCAGATGGTGACACCGAGGAAAAGGCTTTGAAAGCCTAGCGTTGTGTGACGAACCCATTGCGGAGCAGCGCCGATTATGATGACTTTCGTCGCGCAAGTTGGCGAGACGGTCACGGATTGCCTGGCCTACCTGGGAGCGCTGGCGTCTCTGGTGGGTCGTGCTGGGTACTATGCGTTTGTCGGTCCCTTTCAGGGAAAGCCTTTGCGCTGGCGGGGAGCCATTTCACAGGCGACGGAGGTCGGTGTTCGAGCGCTGCCCATTCTTTCGCTGATCACATTTTTCATAGGACTAATTTTGGCGCTGCAAAGCGGGTACGAACTGCGCAGACTGGGAGCCTTGAGCTATGTCGCGAGCACAGTAGCCATCTCCGTGACGCGCGAGCTCGGCCCGCTGATGACCGCCATCATCCTCTGCGGTCGGTCCGGAGCGTCGTTCGCCGCCGAGCTCGGGTCCATGAAGGTCTCCGAGGAGATCGACGCGCTGCGCACCAT
>PLEA01000513.1 GCA_003136335.1 Acidobacteriaceae bacterium
GTGATGTTGGAGCGTGACCTTGCGGCAACAACAGGTTCGCTCGGTGTCGATGGACGGGCATGGGAGAAGCTCATGCGCCCGTTCGTGGAGCGCTGGCCGGAGTTGGCGGCCGAGGTACTGCGTCCCGTTTCTCTTGTTCCGCGACATCCATTTCTGATGGCGCGCTTTGGAATGGTCGGGCTGCGGTCGGCCGAGGCGGTCGCTCGCCGGTTTGCTGAGCCGCGAACGCGGGCGCTGTTCGCCGGACTGGCCGCCCATTCGTTCCTTAGTCTCGACGAACCGTTGAGCGCGGCCTTTGCGATGCTGATGGCGGTGCCGGCACATGTTGTGGGTTGGCCGATTCCACGCGGCGGCGCTCAGTCTATTACCAACGCTCTGTGCTCGTTGCTCTCGTCCCTGGGCGGTAAGGTGAGAATTTCATCTCCCGTCGAGAGTTTGGCCGCATCGGACAACTACGATCTTTTCCTTTGCGATCTCACTCCGCGGCAGCTAGTGAAGGTTGCCGGGCAAAGGCTATCTGAGAGCTACAAGCGGAGACTGGGAAAATACCGTTACGGAGCGGCCGCGTTCAAAGTCGATTACGCGTTGAACGCACCGATTCCCTGGAAAGCTCGCGAGTGCTTGCGAGCGGCGAGCGTTCATCTGGGCGGAAGTTTTGAGGAGATTGCTGCCTCGGAAAAAGCGGTGCGAAATGGACAGCATACCGATCACCCGTTTTTGCTGCTGGCGCAGCCTAGCCTGTTCGACAGCTCACGGGCTCCGGCAGGGAAGCACACTGCTTGGGCTTATTGTCATGTGCCCAACGGGTCAAAAGTAGACATGCTCGAGAAACTGGAGGGGCAGATTGAGCGCTTCGCTCCCGGCTTCCGCGAATGCGTTTTGGCGCGGCGGATCTTTTCTCCTGCGGACTTGGAGAGTATGGACGCTAACCTCGTCGGAGGCGATATTGGAGGTGGCGTCATGGACATTCGTCAGTTTCTGTTTCGACCGACTTCGCGACATTACGCTACCTCGGCGCGAGATATCTACATTTGCTCCTCGTCCACTCCGCCTGGGGGAGGAGTGCACGGCATGTGCGGATATCACGCGGCGAAGATGGCGTTGTCGAGATTGGAGAAGTGGAAGGCGTGAGGTGCGGAGGACTTATGTAGGGACAGCCGAGGCGGCTGTCCCTACGTGGGCTTATTCGCGCGGGCTGGCTGTTGGCCACTCGACGTCGTGAATGGTTCCATCGGACTCGCGCTCTAGCGTGGGGGCGTAGAGTCCCAGGAATTGACGGCGCCACCATAAACCTCGGGTGCGTTTTTCGGCCATGGTCGTGAACCAGTATTGCCAGATTACAGCGCGCACTTCACGTGGAGGGCCGTGCGGGAAGGGATTGGTCGCGAAGAGATTGAGCACGTCGCCGTCATTGGAAAGCAGGCGCACTTCGGTTCGCGGCACGATTGGATAATCTTGCCATGAGCCTAAGGAAGCGAACCAGAGATTCCAATCGAATCGCGGCTGGTAGGGCGCGTAAATGCCCGGTGGCTTGCTCAGGTCCTGCGGTTTATAGCGGAACGGATATGCAACCCAGGTTTTGCCGTCCTCGGAACCTTGAAATTCGATCTCGTATCGGCCGCGGGTCATGATGCCAAAAAGGCCATATCGATTGGCGATGCGGAAAGGCTCGAGGGCCACGACCGGCGCGGTGGGCAGAGGCAGCGGGGAAAACATCCAGATCAATTGCGCCGTGGTGGCATAAAAAATCCAGCCGAGTGAGGGGCCAATTAGACACAGCTTCACAACCTTGAACCGGTGACGAAAACCTCCCGACGTTTGCATTGGGGTCGGCGTGGTTGTCACACCGAAAGATTTCCTCCATCGCTCGGGAAAAAAGCGCAGCAGAAAGCGATCATCTAACAGCAGGATCCCCAACGTCAGGACAAGATAATTCAGAAAAGTGTAGTTGGCGGTGAGAATCACGCCCAGTTCCCAGGGAGTGACAATCAGGAAGCACAGGATACGCCAGCGGCGCGGCAGAAATAGCATCCAGACCAAACCCAATTCAAGCGCGAGCGTGGCGAAGGCAGTGGAAGCATGGAACCAGTGCGGCAGATGCTGCAGGTACCAGCCGATCCAAGTGGGCAGGGGACCGTTCTGGTAGTACTCGTCCATGGCGGTGAAGTGGCGCCACTCCGGGTCTCCGCCGGCAATTTTTGCGATACCGGACTCGAAGTAGATGCGAAACCATTCCCACTGCAGTAGAAACAGACTGGCGCGCGAGGGCGGCGACGCCGGCCCAAAGCTAGGGCGGATTCCGGGCGGAGCAAAGAAAAGCGCGATGAAACCCGCTTCGAGCAGCATCCCATCCGATTGATAACCGGAAAACTCTTGCGCGGCGCTCACGAACGACAGGAAGCACACGAAACAGATGACCAGCATTCCGCGTGGCCACGCATTCAGAGTCAACAGCAGCGAAGCGAACATGCCGACCCAGCACAGGGCGGTCAACATGTGGGGGCCGCTCGAAAGCCAAAGCACGGTGGGCGCGTACCACAGGCCGCGGCTGTAGCCAAGTGAATGTGTTACGGCTTGCAGGTATTCGTTTGCGGGAAGAATTCCTTGCGATCCGATGAGCCCGCGGATCTGAAAAACGAGGGAGAAGAAGGCGGACAAATAAATACAGCCCAGCGCACGCAAGAACAGCCAGCGTGGAATCAGGCGGTCGACTGCGCCCTGCTCCGAGTCGAGTAACCATCGGGTGGCGGACGGAAGCCAGTCCATGGCGTCAGCAATTATAGCGATAGGAGAGAGAGGGCCGGTGTTCGCAGGCAAGTTCCGCAGACCTGCGGCGGCCGACCGCGCTTCGACTCGTTCGCTGGTAGAAAACTACGCAGCGATACGCCGACCGATCTTCCGCGCCTTCTGGGCGAGACTCGGTTTACCAAGCGGGGCCGCAGTTGCAATGAAGAAGCGAGTCTTCGTTTCGCGGAGCGAGGGGGCGCGGCATTCGTGCTGCTACGGTGCCGATCGTGCCGATCCCTGCGCCTTTACACCCGCTCCGCCCGCGTGTTAACCTCAATAACGTCACAAAGATAAATTGAAACCAGAAGACAGGAGTGCACCAGGCAAGTGTTAGCCAGAGAGCACAAGAAATCCCTCATCGACCAGTACGGCACGCATCCGAGCGATACCGGCAGCCCTGAAGTCCAGATCGCGTTGCTTAGCGAACGCATTGGCCAATTGACGGAGCACTTCAAGACGCACCAGAAAGACCACGGCTCGCGCCGCGGCCTTCTCATGCTGGTCAGCAAGCGGCGTAGCTTGCTCGACTACCTGAAGAAATACGATTCCGAGCGCTACAAGACGGTCATTACGAAACTCGGCATCCGCAAGTAATCGCTTGGCCCGGAACATCCCCACCCGAACGTCGTAAAATGCGCGACGTTAGAATGGGGCACCCACGAAAGGAATCGCGCCTCCGGGCTATTTCTGGAAATCCGTCTCTGGAGAGACGGTCCAGCATCGAGGAAATTTCCACACGTGCGTTTTTTAAGCGCTGATCCCACGTCTCTACCCGGCACCCGTCCGGTGCCCCGGCCTTTCCGCGTTTTGCGACAAGCTGGGTGGCCCAGCCTTCCCGAGCTTTTTGCGGGAGGGTGGGCGAAGCCATCTCTCAAAGGAATGAATTATGAAACCAGAAGCAACTAGCGTTACAGTCAATCTCGCCGGCGGCAAACAAATCTCATTTGAAACCGGAAAGCTCGCTAAGCAGGCCCACGGCGCCGCCGTGGTGCGCTTGGGCGAAAACGTTGTCCTCGCCACCGCCACCGCCAACCCCGATCCACGCGAGGGCATTGATTTCTTCCCCCTCACCGTCGATTACCGCGAATACACCTACGCCGGCGGACGTTTCCCCGGCGGCTTCATCAAGCGCGAAGGCCGCATGAGTGAGCGCGAAGTTCTCACCAGCCGCCAGATCGACCGTCCCGTCCGGCCCATGTTTGCCGAGGGATTCAAGTGCGAGACCCAGGTCATCGCCTTCGTCCTCTCCGCCGACACCGATAACGATCCCGACGTACTCGGCATCAACGGCGCCTCTTGCGCGTTGACGCTTTCCGACATTCCGTTCCTCGGTCCCATCGGTGCGGTGCGCGTCGGTCTGGTGAACGGCCAGTTCGTCGTGAATCCCACGTACGACGAGATGCGCGAGAGCTTGGTCAACATTATGGTGGTTGGAACCTCCGACGGCATCGTGATGATCGAGTCGGGCGCCAAAGAAGTGAAAGAAGATACCGTCCTCGACGCCATCGAATTCGGCCATACGGAAATCAAGAAGATCTGCGCCGCCATCAACGATCTGCGCGCCAAGGCCGGCAAGCCCAAGCGCAGGGTCGAGCCTCCACAATTTGATGATGTGTACTACAACGACTTGAAGAAGCGCATCGGCGTCGACCTGGCCGACGCCCTCGACACCAAGAAGCATCCCAAGGCAGAAAGCCACACGCTGGTTAAAGACATCAAGAAGAAATTAGCGGCCGCACTGCCGGAAGATGATGACGACGCCAAGAATAAGCTCGCCCACTACTACGAAGCTCTACGCGAGCGTATCTTCCGCGAACAGGTCATTAACCAGAAGCGCCGTCCCGATGCCCGCGCGTTCGATGAAGTCCGAGAAATTTGGATCGAAGTCGGCGTCCTGCCCCGCACTCACGGCAGCGCCATTTTCACGCGCGGCGAAACTCAGGCGCTCGTCACGACGACCTTGGGCACCAGCGACGACATGCAGCGCCTGGAAGGCTTTGAAGGCGAGGCCAAAAAACGCTTTATGCTGCACTATAACTTTCCGCCGTTTTCGGTTGGAGAAGTTGCCTTTATGCGTGGGGCCGGTCGACGCGAGATTGGACACGGAGCGCTGGCGGAGCGGGCGGTTTCGGCCGTGCTGCCTAGCGAAGAGAAGTGGCCGTATGCCATGCGCGTGGTTTCCGACATTTTGGAATCCAACGGGTCTTCTTCTATGGCTACCGTCTGCGGGGCGTCGATTGCGCTGATGGATGCGGGCGTTCCGTTGAAGGCTCCGGTGGCGGGCGTTGCGATGGGGTTGGTGAAGGAAGGCGAGCAGTACGCGATTCTCACCGACATTGCGGGCGCGGAAGATCACTACGGCGACATGGATTTCAAAGTTGCCGGCACGCGAGATGGCATAACCGCGCTGCAGATGGATATTAAAGTGGCCGGCATCACTTCGCAGATCATGCGCGAGGCGCTGGCACAGGCGCAGCGTGGACGGTTGCACATTCTGGACAAGATGGAAGAAGTCATCACGTCGGGACGCGAAAAGATTTCCGATTACGCGCCGCGTTTCTATACCGTGCAGATTCCGGTCGACAAGATTCGCGATCTGATTGGGCCGGGCGGCAAGATGATTCGCAGCATCGTGGAGCAGACCGGGGTGAAGATCGACGTGGAAGACTCCGGGCTGGTCAAGGTCGCGTCGAGCGATCAGGCGTCGGCGGCGAAGGCGCTGCAGATTATCGGCGACATTACGGCGACGGCCGAGGTCGGGAAAACTTACCTGGGCAAAGTTACGCGGCTGGCGGATTTCGGCGCGTTCGTGGAAATTTTGCCGGGAACCGACGGGCTGCTGCACATCAGCGAGGTGGCGGAGCATCGCATTGCGGATGTGCGCGACGAGTTGAAAGAGGGCGACCAGGTGCTGGTGAAAGTGCTGGCGGTGGAAGGCAACCGCATCCGTTTGTCGCGCAAGGCGATTCTGAAAGAGCAGCGCGCGAAGATGGGGGGCGGGGAAGCGCCTCCTGCTGCTGCTTCTTCTGGTATAGCTCCGGCGGCAGAGGGCGAACCGGCTTTGACGGGGTCGCTGGTGATTGAAGGCGGCGGAGATTTTCCCGATGAGCCCGATGCCGAGCCGAACTTCAACCGCGAAGGCGCTCCACACGTGAGTGCCGGCGGCGGAGATCGCCCACGCGGGGGAGATCGTGGTGGCCGCGGTGGACGTCCTGGTGGCGGAGGCGGCGGTCGTGGTCGCGGCCGCGGCGGACGTCCCGGTGGGGGCGGCGGAGGTCGGGACCGGCGTCCGGGCGGCGGTGGCGGCGGAGGTCGACACTAAATTCTTCGCCACGGATCTGCGCGGATTCACACGGATAAACCAACAAGGCCCGCACAAAAAGTTGCGGCCCTTGTCATTTGTGCAGAAGGTCGTGGGAAAAGAGCTGCGGCCTCGCGGCTCTTTTTGTTCGGAATAGTTTTCGTTCGGGCAAGCAAGAAATGCTCGCGATCCTTCGATCGGAGCGACGGCGGGGCGATGTTTTGGCTACAGCGTCCCATGTATTCAACAAAAAACAAATCCTGACATGCGCACCGGTCCGTCCTCGTAACTCCAGTTAAAACGTGCAAATCCAATGGGAGCGCGAAACGGGGTTCAGTCAGATGCGTTCTTACGGCACGTGATTTGCTAATCATTCCGGGAGAGCCGCATGGCTCCTGGAGGATTTGTGAAAAATCGGATTCTGTCTCTCTCTTCTGTCGCCACCCTGGCCGTCGTCTTCGGCATGATCTCCTGGGGCAGCGCGTTTGCTCAAACCACTCCGTCTACACCGACGGACCAACCGCCGCCGCAGACTCAGCCGACGCCGACGCCCGACACTCCGCCCACGCAGCAGACCCCGCAGACTCAGCCGACGCCGACGCCGACGCCGGATACTCCGCCGGCGACGCAACAGCCGCCCTCTTCGCAAACCCCGGATCAGGCGCAGACGCCGAGCTCGAAGGACAACACTCCGGCTAACAGCACGCCATCCGCAGCCGCGCCCAGCGCGGGTACGTCAGCCGCGTCTGACAGCCAGAGCTTCTCGGGAACGGTCGAGAAGTCCGGCGACAAGTACGTGCTAAAGGATGACTCCGGCAAGACCTACGACATCGACCATCAGTCCGACGTCAGCAAGTTCGAAGGCAAGCGCGTACGGGTCCAAGGCAAGCTGGACGACAGCGGCACCAAGATCCTGGTGAAGTAGTCGCTGAGGCCGGTTGAATTCGAACGATAATGCACCGAGGACACGGGGCGAACCGCCCTGTGATCCTCGGTGACTTTTTGCTCGATTTTCTACTTTACCTTTTCTGCAATTGTGATGACCCAGCCTTCTGGATCTTCAAAGGCGAATTCCCGCATCCCGTAGAATTGTTGTTTCAGCGGCATGGTGATCTTTGCGCCGCTTTTCTGGACGGCGGCCAGGACTTCTGCGATCCCTTCCACTTCCATGAACAGCGTGAGGCTACCGCCGATGGGCCTGGCTCCGAGCGCGGGATAGTCTTCGGCGACAGCTTTCTGGTCGTTGAAGAAAATCTCCACACTACCCGCCGCGACCGAGCCGAACACATACGGCGGGTGTTCGGGGACTGTAATGGCAGGCTGAAAGCCAAGCACAGAGCTGTAGAAATCCATACTGGCGGCGACGTCGCGGACGACAAGATTGGGCGTGAGCTTTTGGAATCTCATAATCTCTCCATTTTGGATGGGGTGGGCGCCGCCTGATGCAGCTGGAGGCGCGACGCACACCGGGGTTGTGTGTTCGCAAAGCCTCCATCCACGCTCCTTGCGAGTGGAGCGTAGGTAGGGCCGCCTCATTGTCTGTGGCGCTGCCGGGAACGATGGGCAGGCGCGCGGGGCCCGCGAGGTACGATGAAAAGCATAGCATGAGAGTCAAGATCGGATTCGACTCCGCGGAGTGCAGAAATGAAGGATAGGAATGCCGCGTACTGGATCGAGAAGCTGCAGCTCGACCCGCATCCAGAAGGTGGGTATTTCCGCCAGACCTATCGCTCGGAGATGGTGATTGCGCGAGAGGCATTGCCGGCGGAGTTTTCGGGATCACGAGCGGTTTCGACGGCAATCTATTTTTTGCTGGATGGCAAGAACTTCTCTGCGTTTCATCGGTTGCGATCGGATGAGGTTTGGCACTTCTACGCGGGCGAACCGCTGGTCGTACATGTGATTGATCCGGAGGGGAAGTATTTCCAAGTTCTTCTGGGTCGCGATCTGGAAGCGGGACAGATTTTGCAGGCGGTGGTCCGGGCGGGGAGCTGGTTCGCATCGCACGTGGCGGATTGGAATTCGTTTGTGGTGGTGGGATGCACGGTGGCGCCGGGATTTGATTTTGAGGACTTCGAGATGGGAAGGCGAGCAGAGTTGGGAGCACAATATCCGCAGCCTCGGGAACTGATTCAGCGCTTAACGCGTCAGTGAATGCTATTTCACCGCGGCGGCTTTCTTGGGGAACATTTCGCCGATGCGGCGGATTTGCGCACCGACTCCCTTCAGCTTCTCTTCGATGTGTTCGTAGCCGCGGTCGATGTGGTAAACGCGGTCGATGATGGTTTCGCCGTCGGCGACCAGGGCGGCGAGCACCAGGGAGGCGGAGGCGCGCAGGTCACTGGCCAGCACAGCCGCGGCGCTGAGCGCAGTTTTGCCGCGGACCACCGCGCGCCGACCTTCAATCTTGATATTGGCGCCCATGCGCACCAGTTCCTGGGCGTGCATGAAGCGGTTCTCAAAAATATTCTCGGTGATGATCGACGTGCCTTCGGCCTGCGTGACCAGCGCCATGAATTGCGCCTGGCAGTCGGTGGGAAATCCCGGATGCTCTTCGGTCGACATATCTGCCGCAGTAAAAGGATTGTCTCCCATGACGCGGACGGAGTCGGCCGTGCACTTGGTTTTGACTCCGACTTCGTGAAGTTTGCTGAGCAGCGCATCGAGGTGGGAAGGATCGCATCCCGCGATGTTGAGATCGCCTCCCGTCATGGCTCCTGCGATGATGAACGTGCCGGCTTCGATGCGGTCGGGGATGATGCGGTGTTTGGCGCCCTTCAGTTTGCTCACGCCCTTGATGTGAATGGTGGGCGTTCCGGCGCCTTCGATCTTCGCTCCCATCTTGTTCAGAAGCGCGGCAAGGTCGGCTACTTCGGGCTCGCGAGCGCAGTTCTCGAGAATCGTCTCACCGTCGGCGAGGGTCGCAGCCATGAGCAGGTCTTCGGTGCCGGTCACCGTGATCTTGTCAAAAACAAATTCCGCGCCTCTTAGCCGGTCGGTGCTGGCTTCGACGTAGCCGTGTTCCTGCGTGATCTTTGCGCCGAGACGCTCGAGACCTTTGATGTGGAGATCGATGGGTCGTTGTCCGATGGCGCAACCGCCGGGCAG
>PLEA01000110.1 GCA_003136335.1 Acidobacteriaceae bacterium
ACGCTGTACTTGATCGCGACATACCTCTGGTTTCCCTCGCGGTAAATTTCCGAGGCGCCGTCCTGTTCCTTGATTTTGCAAAGCTGCGCAAGCGAGACTCGTTCGCCCGATGGAGACAGCAATAGAATATTCTTGATGGCTTCCTTCGTTGTGCGGTACTCCGGTAGGTAACGCAGAACCAAGTCGTAGCGAGCCTCGCCTTGCAATACTTGAGTGAGAGCATTGCCACCCGCAGCGGTTTGGATGGCATCTTGAACGTCCGCGATATTGATTTGGTAGCGCGCAGCCTGCTCGCGGTCTACCTCGAAATTGATGTTGGGCTGACCGAGGGCGCGGAAGACTCCCAGATCCTCAATTCCTTTAATTTGTCGCATGACCTCTACAATCTGATTAGCCTTTTCCTCAAGAATGTTCAAGTCGTCGCCATAGACCTTCGTGGCGAGCTCGCCTTTTACGCCGCTCACAGCCTCTTCCATGTTGTCTTCAATGGGCTGAGAAAAACCCCAGTTGACGCCAGGAATCTTTTCTAGTTCGCGATTCATCGCGGCGATCAGCCTATCCTTATCCTGATGAAACACTGGCCGCCACTGCTCTTTCGGCTTCAAGTCGACAAAGTATTCGGTATTGAAAAAGCCTGTGGTATCAGTACCGTCATCCGGACGCCCCACTTGGCTGGTGCATTGAGGCACCTCGGGAAAGGAGCAAAGCAGGACGCGAACCTGGTTCGATAGCCGAATACCCTCAGTCGCTCCCGTGCTGGAGGCAAGGGTGCCGCGCACCCACAGTGCGCCCTCATCCAGATGGGGCAGAAACTCAGAACCGATCACACCACTCACTGTCAGATACGCGGCGAAGGCCAAGCCAAGCACCGATACTCCGACGGTCACCAAGCGATGGTCGATTGCCTGCTCCACGGCATGGCGATATCTCCTTTTCAAGAATTCCATTCCCGGATTGCGCCATTCGCGCGTACCTTTGGGAAGAAGAAGGCTTGCGAGCACGGGAGCAATCACCATGGAAAATAACAAGGCGCCCAGCAATGCAAATGCCACGGTCCAGGCCATTGGCTTGAACAGACGCCCTTCGACTCGCTGGAGTGTGAACACCGGCAGATACGCCGTGATGATGATGCCAATCGCGTAAAACACAGGGCGCTGGACTTCATGGGCGGCCTTGCGAATAACCTCGAGTGTCGTTTTTGAAGCATCTTGACGGAGGGTCATNNACCACCGCGCCATCCACAACCATTCCGAAATCCAGCGCGCCAAGAGAGAGTAAGTTGGCGGGAATACCCTTCAGATTGAGGCACGCTGCGGCGAACAAAAGCGCAAACGGGATTGTAAGGGCGACGATTATTGCTCCCCGAACATTCCCTAGAAATAGAAACAGGATGATTGCGACGAGAATGATGCCTTCCGTGAGGTTGTGGAGTACGGTATGCGTCGTGTAGTGCACTAAGTCGCTGCGGTCAACAAACGGAACGACCTTAACGCCCTGCGGCAGGATGTGGTCATTCAACTCTTTGACCTTCGCATGGATTCCAGCGAGAGCCTCGTCTGCATTCGCGCCTTTTCGCAAGAGCACGATGCCTGAAACCACATCCTCGTTGTCGATGATTTTGCCGTCTTCATGATGAATGGCTCGTGCGAACTGGCCGAGCCGAATCTTTGGGCCTTGTGAGACCACAGCGATATCCTTCACGCGCAGCGCAGTGCCGCTCTTGGTCGTAATGACTGTGTTTTCGATATCTGCCACGTTCTTGACTAAGCCCACTTCCCGAATATTGATCTGCTGCAGGCCGGCTTCGATGAAGCTGCCGCCCGCATTAATGTTGTTATTGGTGAGCTGCTGTTCCACCTGCGCGATGCTGAGCCCGTAGGAGATCAGTTTATTGGGATCGACGCGAACCTGATATTCGCGGGTGGGACCCCCGAAGCTGGAAACATCAACAATATTGGGGACGGCCTTGAAGTTCTTCTCGACCACCCAGTCTTCGATCGACTTTAACTCCATCACGTCGTATTGAGGATTTGTACTGTGTAGCGTGAAGAAGTAGATTTGGCCCACTGGACTCCAGTCAGTGCCCATCTGTGGGACGACGCCGGGCGGCAGGGTAACTTGCGCAAGTCGCTCAAGAACCCTCTCTCGGTTCCAGGCATTCTCCTCTTCGTCATCAAAAATCAGCTTCAGGTCTGAGAGTCCGAAGAGGGAGAACGAGCGCAAATGCACAACATGGGGAATGCCATTCATCACGATTTCGAGTGGAATCGTGATCTGCTGCTCGATCTGTTCGGCGGAGATTCCCGGCCACTGCGTAATGATTTCTACATAGTTGTCCGCCACGTCCGGATATGCCTCAACCGGAAGTTGATGGAACGAAATCGCGCCCCAACCAAACAGCAGGACTGCCGCTGCAAGCACGAGAAATCGATTCTCCAGCGCGAAATCGACAACCTTGCGAATCATCTACTGTTCCACCGCGTTTTGAAGTACGAGCGCATTCTGAACGACCTGCGCGCCCGGCTTGATGCCCGAGACAACTTCTTGCATATTTCCGGGAAGCGTCATTCCGCTGGAGATTTCAATGCGCTCAAACTTCTTTTCTCCCGCTGTCACAAATACCCAATCGCGGTCGTGAAGATGCAAGATCGCCGTGGCCGGAATTTCTGCGTGTATCTCCTGCCTCTGGCCACGAAACGTGGCCGTCACAAACATGCCCAAGCGCATGATCCCCGGATTACGCACCTCGATGCGCACCTTTGCCGTGCGGAGGTTAGGATCGAGAATCGCACCGATGTTGCTGATCCTGCCTTGGAAGACCTGGCCAGGGTAGGCGTTCAAGCGGATCTCGGCTGCGTCACCCAGCCGCACATTGGGTAGATCGTTTTCGTGCACGTCGCAGACCACCCAGACGTTGGACAGGTCCGAAATGGTGAACGGGTTCGAGCCCAATGCCTGCACCCCGGCAGCATTTGTGACCTGTTGGTCCGTTATCACTCCCGAGGTTGGCGCGTAGATGTCCACATTTCCGTTCGGCTTATCAGGGTCGTTGCCGAGCAATCGAAGGTGCTCTGCCGTAGTCTCGACATCAACTTTGGCCTTGTCTTCTGTGTCTTGCGCAACCTGGAGATCATTCATTGAGATTGCGCCGTGCTCGTACAGACCCTTCGCACGGTCGAGTTGCGTGCGCGCGAGGGTCTCGTCCGCGAGAGCTTTGCGGTAGTCCGAATAGCCCCCAGAGACATCGGAGCTTCGAACACTCAGCAACAACTGACCCTTTTGCACCGTATCGCCCAGACGCGCGTGAATATCCACAACGCGGCCGGATGCCAGCGAGATGACTGGCACGTTTCGCGAAACATCGGGGCTCACAACTCCCGTCACAACCAACTCCGATCTGGAATTGCGCGAGGCTGCCGTAGCGAGAGGAAACTGCTCAGGATGATCTACCTGGATCACACTCCCATCCTGTTCAGGCTCGACATGAGCAGGCGGTGGTGCCTCCGATGCTGGGTCTCCTTTGCCGTTTCCACACCCACCGAATACAAGTGTGGCGGCGAAAGCTATAGAAAGCGTTCGACCCTTCGTGCATCTCATGAAACAACCTCACATCTGAATGAAATATTCAGTTTCGACTTGCGGATCCGCTCGGGCTGCGCCCTTGGAGCGATGTTGGGTTTTTTAATGACGTATTGGCATCGTTCGGTAGACCTACGATGAAGCACCAAACCGTAGGTTTACGGATCGACGAGCAGAACGCTTAGAAGTTAAGAACTTGGGCGGGAGGTGCGCGGCCTGCGTGGGAGGCTAAGAGCGGACTGACAAGAAAACCTGTGTCGGGATACGAAATCGATCCCGCTGGCCATCGGCCATGCAGTGAACCGTTTTCTTCCGAACAGATGCCAGCACCTGATTGCGGCGGCACGCCAACAGCGTCTGTCGCCAGATTCGCAGAGGGAACCCACTTCGTCTTGGATTCGCTAAACGCCTCTGGGAAAGCTGTTGGTTCAACCCGCGAAAAGCTGCCGTGACCGTCATTGAGAAATATCGCTATCGGTTGATTGAGCCAAGCAGTAGTCAAGACTAAATCAACAGCATGATCTCCGTTGACATCGCGCGCCGCAATCTGAAGACCACCAATAGGTCCGACAACTTGAACAGATTGCCACCCGGCTGCGGTGAGCTGAAGTTGAATCCAGTAGTTAGTAGAAGAGGAGTCACTTCGCCCAGCGCGAACGCTGGAAAGATCGGGACAATGATCTCCGTCGAAATCGGCAATGGCAAATGACCGGCCCGGACCACCTGAAGTAACCGGCGCTTTCTGAACATATGCTCCCGGTGCCGCTGCCGCGCTGCCGCCAAGGAGACCAAGAAAAAGCGCTACAACTAGAGACGGGAGGAGATCACGCCCTCTGCGCCTTGCTGCAAGGCGAGCCTTTAGGATCGCCAGTAGGCCGAAATTGGGACCGAAGTTATCCACGATTTAGAGGCTTCCCCCGTATTTTGCGACCCTAGAATACATCCGTCAGTTTCCCGACGAAACAAGAAATTTGGTAGTGGGCTACTTTGAAAGTTGCCCACTACCAGAAATTTGCGCGCCGGGCGTTAGATGTAAAGGACATTGGCAACTCTAGTGGTTAGTCTTTCTTGGCCTGGGCGTTTTTCGTTTGCGGCTCTACCATAAGCGGCTCCAGAAAGAAAGTGCGATCGTCCGGCGAAACACAACCACGAGTTCGAATCCAATCCTCTCCGCCAGACAGTCTAGCTTTTCTCCCTCTC
>PLEA01000438.1 GCA_003136335.1 Acidobacteriaceae bacterium
CGAGGTTCTGACCTTTATAAGTAATAGGACGCTGCGGCAAAATCTCCTGCAATTTTCCCGCCGCCATCAGGCTGCCCGTAAAGGTCAGACCTCCCAGAATGACTTCCATCGACAGCACCGACATCATGAACTTGGGAACATCCGGGCTACGCAGATAAAACTCAGCAGTGCCGACCAGCGTGACGCAGAGCGCCCCGAAGGCGTGGCTGAGGGCGGTCCGCTGCGGGACGGCAGTCATCTGCACCATGCCCAGCGGGATGCCGATGCCGGAGCCCAGCACGAGCGCGATCAGGATCCATTTGTAGTCGACGATGCCGTGATGCAGCAGCGTGCCGGCGATGGCCAGTATCATGCCGATTTCGCCGGCCAGAATGCCGCGGCGGGCCGTGGCGGGAGAACTCATCCACTTCAGCGAAAGAATGAACAGAGCGCTGGCGACGAGGTAGATGATTTCGATGACGTACTGGCTTCCAGCAAACTCGGTCATAAATTATGGCTTCGTCACTTGCGGCTTGGTTGAGCGGCTGGTTTTGAACATTCTTAGCATGCGGTCGGTGATGAGGAATCCGCCGACGACGTTGCTGGTGGCGGCGACGATGGCGATCACGCCCAGCACCAACGCGAATGTGCTTTTTTTCTCGCCCACCAGAACGATTGCGCCCACGACCGCGATGGCGTCGAGCGCGTTGGTCAGCGACATGAGCGGCGTATGCAGCAGCGGCGAAACGTGGCGGATGACTTCGAATCCGACGAAGGCCGCCAGCATGAAAACGAAAAGCGCGTCGATCAGGTTGGTACTCATGTGCTCCCTCAGGGGCTTGAAGCCCCGCTTTTCTGCCGCCTCTGCGGCGCGGCTTGAAGCTGCGCCCTTTCAAAGGAAGAACTCCAAGAGCCGCGAGAACTTCTACCCACCGGCCGGCGCCAGGGCCGGCAGCTTGAAGAATTCCCGCACGCGGGCGTTCACCACTTCGCCGCCGTTGGTGATCATGGTCTCGCGAATGATTTCGTCCTGCAGGTTCAGTTGTAGTCTGCCCTCTTTCACCATATAGAGAAGGAATGTGGTGACGTTTCGGGCATACATCTGGCTGGCGTGATACGGAACGCTGGTAGCCAGGTTGATGGCGCCGATGATGGTGACCCCGCCGACCTTTATGGTTTCGCCCGTGCGCGTCAGTTCGCAATTGCCGCCGCGCTCGGCTGCGAGATCGACGATCACCGAACCCGGGGCCATCCCTTTCACCATGTCTGCAGTGATCAGCACCGGCGACTTTTTGCCGGGGATGACTGCGGCGGTAATGACGACGTCACTTTCCGCAACCACACGGATCAGCAACTCCCGCTGGCGGGCGTAGAAGGTTTCGTCCTGCGCGGTGCCGTAGCCGCGAGCGTCCTGGGCGTTTTGGGCTTCGATGGGAAGTTCGACGAAGCGTCCGCCCAAGCTCTGCACCTGCTCTTTGGCGGCGGGGCGCATGTCATAGGCAGAGGCCACGGCGCCCAGGCGGCGAGCCGTCGAGATCGCTTGCAGTCCGGCCACGCCTGCACCGATGACGAACACGCGGGCAGGCGTGATGGTGCCCGCGGCGGTGGTCATCATCGGAAAGATGCGCGGCGAGGTTTCAGCGGCCAGCAATACCGACTTGTAGCCGCAACAAGTAGCCATGGAAGAAAGCGCGTCCATGCTCTGAGCGCGCGTCGTGCGGGGCATAAGTTCCACTGAAAAAGCGGTCACGCCCGACCGCGCGATCTCCTGAACAATTTCTGCGGAACCGAGAGGCCGCAGGAATCCGATGAGGGCTTGACCGCGGCGCATCAGAGGCAAGTCCGCTTTTCCTGTAACGTCGTTCGAGCCGTAACACAACACTTGCACCACAATGTCGGCAGTGCTGAAGACGACGGCGCGATCGGGCACAATCTTCGCGCCCTTGTCGACATAAATTGCGTCCGGGTAACCCGCCTGCTCGCCCGCCCCGGCTTCCACGATGACCTCGAGTCCCGCTTTGGCGAGGTTGGGAATCACTGCGGGAACGAGCGCGACGCGACGTTCTCCGGGATAGCTTTCTTTCGGAACTCCGACGATCACGCGGCTCCCATCCTTTCCCTCATACAGCCCCACAAAAAGCGAACTGAAAACAGTAACAGATCAGGGAAGGAACTGGAAGGTGGAGGCGAACCGCAGCGTAGCGCCGGCATCTTGCCGGCTGTCGCGAGAGCGTCTCGCCCTAGCAGGTGAGGGCGAGACGCCGCCGCGACAGCCGCCGGGACGGCGGCGCTACTGGCCGAAGCGATAGAGCCATACTCTCGCCGCGCCGATGAGATTAGTGTCTTCTCCCAGAGAAGCGAGCATGATCTCCGTCTTCTCCGCCGGAACGAAGCGGCAGCCGCTGCGGATCACCTCGCGGATGCGATCGAGAAAAAGCGCCGCGCTCTTCATCACGCTCCCGCTCAGCACGATGGCGTCCGGCGTGAAGAGATTGATCAGGTTGGCGAGTCCCAAGCCCAAATAGTAGGCTTCATGTTCAACCGCCTGCAGCGCGATTTTATCGCCTTGCTGCGCCAGTTCGCAGATACGTTTCGCCGTGATGCCCTGGCGATGCGGATACGCGGCAGGCGCGTGGCCTTCGAGCCATGCCACCATGGCCGGACCGGCCGCGAGCGATTCCCAGCAACCGTGGAAGCCGCACGAGCACTCCGGACCCGAGGGATCGACCACATGATGGCCAACCTCGGGATGAGCGCCGTCGACGCCACGATAGAGTTGGCCATCGAGCACGATCCCCCCGCCAATCCCGGTGCCGACGGTCACGTAGATCAGGCGAGAGCGATTTCGGCCCGCGCCCCAACCGGCTTCCGCGAGCGCGGCGGCGTCGCCGTCGTTCTCCAACGCGACGCGCACACTAAAAATCGCCGCCAGGTCTCGCACTGGACTCTTCCCGCGCCAGCCGGGAAGAAAATCGACGTCCCCAAACTCACCGCGAATGGGATCGACCGGACCCGTGGAACCGATGCCAATGCCCGTGAACTCGACTCCGGCCCTTTGCGCAGTCCTGCGCAGCATGTGCGCGATCAGTTCGATTCCATCGGAGTAGCGGTTCGGATCGGTCGGCGATTCCATCCTGGAGAGTACCTTTCCCTTGTCATCGACCATGCCAACCGCGATTTTCGTTCCTCCGATATCGACCGCGCCAATCATCAGGATTTCAATATCTCCATTGTTCTCTCAACCTCGGGTTTCAGTAGCGCCGGTATCTTGCCAGAGGTCGCGAGAGCATCGTGTCCCGCAAGTGGCGGCGAGACGCCGCCGCGACAGCCGCCAGGGACGGCGGCGCTACTTAGAACTCCGGCGTCATCGCCTTCGCTTCCTCAAACGTAATTCGCCGCTTGTTTTTGTATGACAAGTTCGACATGTGCACCGCGATGGCCGACTGATAGCCGATCTCCGGCGGAGCGTTTGGCGTGCCGCGGCTGCGAACGCAGTCGATCCAATTTTGCATGTGCGGTTGGTCATGCGTCTTGCCGCGCGTGGCTTCTGCGTCGGGATGGTTCGTCTTCTCGGGCCAGTACTGCAGCGCCTCGTCAAAGTGGTGTTCGAAAGTTCCGTCGCTGCCGAGAATGCGGTCGCCCAATTCGTAATGTTTGTTACTGAAAGTAGACTGCCACGTCACCACAATGTCTTTCGGGAAGTCGAGCGTCACCGCGATGGTGTCGGGCACCTCGCGGCCATCTTTTTCCGAGAACACACCGCCCGACATAGAGGCGGCAGAGGGCAGCGGTAAATCGAGAGCGCCCATGATCCAGGCGATCTGGTGCACCATGTTTTCGGCGCAATTACCTCCGGAAAATTCCCAGAACAAACGCCAGTTGATGAATCGGTAGGGATCGAAGGAACGCTCAGGCCGGCCGTTGAGAAACGCCGCCCAGTTGACGTTCTGCGCGGTGCAATCCGACGGAACCGGGCGCACCCACTGGCCTTTGCCGTGGGGAGTATTGCGGCTCATCCAGGACTCGACCTGCGTAACTTTGCCCACCCAACCGTCTTTGATCCACTGTTTCGCATCGGTCAGGGCGCCGGAACTCTGATGCTGCAATCCAATCTGAATGACGCGGTTGGATTCTTTCGCCGCAGCGAGGCACTTGTCAGCCTCAGGAATCGACCAAGTCATGGTCTTCTCGGAATAAAGGTCTTTGCCGGCGGCCAAGGTGTCGAGAAAATGCCGTGCGTGGATGTGCAGCGGACTGGCGACCATGACGGCATCGATATCCTTCATGTCGAGCAGGCGGCGGTGATCGTCGACGGTCTGAATGCCAGGCACTCTACCTTTCGCCTGATCGCGGCGGCGGCTATACACATCCGCCATCGCCACCACTTCCACCCCGTGGACCGAGAGAATTTGCCCCAACAAATCATTCCCCCGATCCCCCACACCGATCATGCCGACGCGAATCCTCTCATTCGCCCCCAGCACGCGGGCCGTTGGATATGCCAGCACGGCGGCCGTTCCAAGGGCCGCCTGCTTCAGAAACGTGCGTCTGGTTTGTTCGCTCATCGTTCCTCTTCCTCCTCGCGGATTACGGCGCGTTTTACAGAGCGTCGGCCTGTTGCAGAAGTTTCTTCATTCCCGCCCAACTCCTGCGGGACGATTCTTCCGACGAGCCCCCGCCATTCCAGTGAGTCTCCAGACTCACGGCGTAGTGGAAGCCGTCGCGCTCGAGCGCTTTGAACTGTCCCGCCCAATCAATGATTCCGCCGCCCATCGGCGCCCAGTCGTATTTCTTCCCTTTCTTCACTGCATCTTTACAGTGGCAATGACCAATGCGTTCCTTGGGCAGGAGATTGTATCCGTCCGGATACGGACTTTCGCCGCTGGCCGCGGCATTGCCCGGGTCCCAGTTCAACATGAGCGAGGCAGACTGCACCGCGCTCAAAACTTTGGCAGCTTCGGCTGCGGTCGCCGTGTTGCAGGCCGATTCATTTTCGAGCACCAGGATGATTCCTTTCTTCTCCGCTTTCCCAGCGGCATCCCGTAGCTTTTCGTTGATGGCAGCGCGATAGGGAGCCTGGTCCTCCAGGCGCCAGAAGTCGAAGCAGCGCACGCGATCCGTCTGAAAAGATTTCGCCATCTCCATGGCGCGCTCGAGAACCTCGTCCTGCTGCTCGAGGGTAAAGTTCGCACCGAAACTCTTAGCCTCGCTGAACTTCGATTTCGGCGCGCCCGGCCAGTCGACTTTAAACAGCGGACTGGCAATATCGGTTACCTTGAGTTGATATTTCTCGAGAATGCGGCGCGCTTCCGCTACTTCCTTCTCATCGAGATTGACGATATTTTTCTTCCACATGCCGCGCAGTTCGATCCAGTTCATGCCAAAGTCCCGCGACGCAACCTCGCAGGCGTGGCCGAAGTCCTGGGAAATCTCATCGTTGATGACAGAAATGCGGAACGGCGAGCCGGCGTCGCTCCGGGGGGCAAATCGAGACGCGGCCTTCGCCGCCGTCACGGCAACCATTCCTGCGAGAAATTCGCGGCGTGCAAACTGGACGGGCATACCCTGCTCCTCGAACTCCATGGGTCACGGTAAAGAAAGGCGCAAACAAATCTACCACCATCGAAACACGCGTGGGTAGCAGGCACAGGTGGGAATCGCAAACAAGCCAGGAACTCAAACGCGGGGAAGCGATGCGGAACGCGGCGGAAAATGAATGCAACGCGGAGAAGAAGAGAACTTTTTAGTGCAAAACAAAACGCCCCAGACTCGATTTGAGTCGTGGGACGTTTGTTGATCAGCCCTCCCCCAAGTGCTGCTCAACGACAACTCTAATGCGGAGCCCAAACTCAGTAAATGGCTCACCCGTGCCATGCATGGCACGAACGTGGTGGGGGGATCAAACGCCAGCGTAAGTGATTGAAAAGAAGAGGCAAATACGGTATTCCGCGCAAGAGAACCGACCGGGCAGGATGGGCGGGCGTAGCCGCCCGCCTTCCAGTCGAAAGCGCTACATACCGCCTTGGGTAAAGACCAACGCCTCTTTCTGATGAGCGAAATCGATCTCTTTTAGGGTTTTCACGTTCGCGATCGTTGAATCGGTGACTATTTCGTCTTGAATTCCTTGCTTGTTCGTCTGCAGCGTCGCTGGCGCTGTAGCTACAGTCTTGCCGTACTGCACGAACGCGACCTGTACCGTCGGACCGGTGCCCTGCCATTCGACCTTGTAGTCGCCGGCTTCCAGTTGTGTACCGCCGATCTGCACGGAATCAGCAAAACTTACCGAGTGTTTGTTGTTATCCCGAGCTAAAGCGCCCAGCGAAGATAGCAGGGCGAACGTCGAGAGAAGTGCCAGGTATTTCAGATGTTTCATTTTATATTTCTCCTTGAGAATTTTTATGAAGCAACGCTAAGTATCGAACTCCAACGATGTCTTACCCTAAAGATAGATGCGAAGAAAAGATGATGGCTGCAAAAACTATCGTAAAGAGATGTAATCGTCGGAAGAATCCTGGCAAAGCCCCGCCTTAAATCTCGCGCTGGGCTTCACGCAACAGCATTTTCGTCGCTGCTCGTATATTTAGGTTAGGGATTTGACCGTAGTCCGATCTCGTCAGGATCGGACAACCGAAATGCTATTCTGTAGGTATGGATCACCTAGCAGTGCTTCGCGAAAAGATTGGGCGTCTCCGGGTGGAGATCGCACAGCTTCGAGAGTCGAATGAGGAGTATCGGCGTGAAGGCCGAAATGAAACGCTGGCTCACGTTGCTCACGGCCAGAGGCAAGAACGTCTCCAGGCAATCCAACAGGAACTCGCCCAACTCGCTGACCTTGGCCGACGAGTTCACTCGGTCGAACAGATGAAAGAACAGCGCCGTTCCCGTATGAATCGCGTCAAGAAGGCTTCCTAGCGTTCTTTTGAACAATCAGCCAACCGAATCGTCGGCCAATCGAACCCGTCAAGGAGGAACGTTTTCGCGGTCTCTTCAACAATAAAGAGACTGGAACCAATCAAGAGGATGGAGCCGACGAGCGGACTTGAACCGCTGACCTGCCGATTACGAAAAGACCCAACCTTGCGTATGTTGTTGTGAAATATAGGTGCGTGTGCAGCGGTTTTGGTGCAATTTTTTGGGGGGGGTCTGGGAAACAATTGTGCAGCAGTTCCTTGCAGCGGTAAATCGGCATTTCACAGCCATACTCGTCCTTGTCGTCGTTGTGCTTCCCACCACCGATCCACCGACCAGCGATTCCTCTCGCAATACGTCAGCAAGATGAAGAACAAAAGCGTGTAGATCAATTGTTCTCCGGCGACATCCCAATTCTGCGCCAAGCAACTTGTCTCGCAAAACCCATCCTAAGTAGGCTAGAAGCCTTCGGTGCGTTGAGTCAAGTTGGGTATCGAGTGGTTGGGTATCGAGTGGAGGGCGAAACTAGCAACAACCGCAGACCTTCCCGCGCATGGCTCCCTGACCCTCCCAAACGATGAGCGGCAGAACCGCTAAGGCCGAAATGGGGTCTGCCCACTTCACGTGCCAGATCGCGTTGATCGCCAGTCCCGCCAAGGCGATGAGTGAGAGGTAAGCACACAGCGCCGACTGAGCGGCGTCCGCTTTCAATGCTGCACTGCCTGTGGCTCCTGACAGCCGCCGCTTCTCTTTCGCAAGCCAAGGCATGACGGCTGCGGCTGCGACCAAAATGGCTATCCCGAGAAGTGTGGGCTTTGGTTCGCTATAGCCCAGCAGACTCGCGACCGAAGTGATCGCGACATAAGCAGCTAGCGCGAACAACAAGGCTCCCGCGACACGGGCAGCTCGCCTCTCCGCGTACGCGTGTGCTGCGATTGCACGAAATCTCCACAGCACTACCGCCGCCGAGAAAAGCTCGATGGCGCTGTCTCCACCGAATGCAAGGAGAGCGGGACTCCGTGCCCGCCAAGCTGCGAAGAGGGACACCACAGCCTCCACACTCATCCATGCGATTGTGACGATCTGCACGCGTTGGATTCGTCGGATTGTGTCTGGAGTAGCTACTTGCAGCACCGAAGCCATTCACGACATTATGGCACCGTACTCGCATGGTGCGCGTTCAACGACCCCTTGCATCCGCCCCATTTCTCTTGACTCTGGACTGCGCTCCAGCGCCAAAGCGGCCAAACCAACAACCCCTCTAATAAGGATGAGGCGGGGCTGGATGTAAGTCACCACACCCGCATCTTCCCGAGGGGCGGGGAGATACTTTTTTTCTTGACATCCTCTTTCACAGCGCGGCATAGCCGCAACCAAACACTGTCGTAAGCTTTCAGCTGTCAGCAGTTAGCAATCAGCTTTAGCCGATGCACTAACCCGTTCGTTGTAATCCCTTAAATCGTACTTACCATTCGGGGGTGCGGGCTGACGCTTGCGTTACGGGCGTTCCCCGTCTGCGTATCATTATAGGTTGTTCCAAGACCAACAA
>PLEA01000147.1 GCA_003136335.1 Acidobacteriaceae bacterium
CTGATTCGATCCTTGAGCCAGTCAAAGCTGTCCAGCCCTCCGGCCAGCACCCAGGCATCGGGTCCATGATGTTCGAGAAGCTTCTGCGCATCAGCCAATGAACTCGGCTGATACAGATCGAAAGCGGGCATTACGTCTCGTATGACAGCCATGACTCTCCTCAAAATCTCAATCAAATATGAGCCGTCAGGGGATGCTGCATCGGGCGGCCCGCTTCGAGCGACGTCAGAATCGTGTCGGCGTTCACCGGTGCGCGCTGGAAAACCTCGTCCCCGAGCGCATCCGAGAGGGCATTCAAGATGGAGGCACAGCCGCCTCCAACCGGTGGCTCACCGATACCGCGAGCGCCCACGGGCGTCTCCGGATCCGGAATGTCCAACGCGGTCCATTGCATATCAACCGGTACATCCAGAATCGTCGGCGGTTTGTTGTGATGGAATCGCTTGGAAAGCATTTCGCCGTAGTGCGGGTCGAACACCCACTTCTGACCAATCGCATGCCCGATGCCGAGCGTCGACCGGCCGAGCACCTGGCCGCCCAGGGCTCGGGGATGGATTACCGTGCCGACATCGGCGGAAGCGAGGAAATCCAGGATATAGTATTTGCCGGTTTCGACGTCGACTTCAACTTCGGCGAAGCTGGCGACGTAGGAAAATGTCGAGCCATCGCGTGGATAGTTGTCCTTGGCTGCCGCCACCAGGCCCTGACCCGCCAACGCCGCCACGGACGCCTTGGTCAATTTGTGGACATCGGCGGGCGCCTCGTGGCCATCGTAGACGCCACCCAGTTGAATCGCGTATTTCGCCGCCTGCGCCAAAGTCATACCGGAGCTGCCCTTGCGGAAAACACGCTCGTTGGCGACCTCATACTGCTCTGGTCTGCCGCCAAGTTTTTTGGCCGCGATTTCCTGAAGCTTCTTTCTTGCCTCCATTGCCGCCGCATGCGCGGCCCGCGTCATCGCATGAGTTGTCTGGCTGCCGCCGGAGACGCAGGTGAAAGGAAGGTTCTTTGTCGTGTTACCCCACGTTACGTCGCATTTCTCCCATGGCACACCGAGAACTTCAGCGCCCGCGCGGTGAACGTCAATCACCGACTCCGTTCCCAGATTGCCGATCCCAGACTGGAAGGTGATCCGCCCATCCGGTTTGATGACTAGAAGTCCGTCGAACCCGATCGTGCCGCCAACGTAGCAGCTCAGCGATACGCCGACGCCGCGAACTTTCGTGCCTATCCTTTTCGGAGTACGCGCAACCCGCTCGCTCCACTTGAATTGCTCCGCGCCGCGGTCGAGCGCCTCTTTGAGGAATGCGCTGGTAGCATACTGCTGTTTCCCCTGCACCAACGGTCCGAACGGGGCCTTGCCCTCGGGGCAGTTGATGCGGCGAATCACTACCTGATCAACTCTCAGCTTGCGCGCAGCTTTCGCGATGATGGGCTCGATGATGACAATCCCCTGAAGGCCGCCCGGGGAACTTTGCGCACTGCGGGGCGGTGTATTCGTCAGCACCGTCACGCCACGCCAGCGCATGGCTTGCGGCTGGTACAACAGAGAGACGATGCGGCCCGATGAAGGAGCATCACCCACCGCGTCGTATGGACCGTTATCGCAAATCACGAACATGTCGAGAGCGGTAATCCGCCCCTCTTTGGAGAAACCGACTTTCATCCTTCCTTGAAAACCAGGTCGAGCGCGTCCGATGAAGGTCTCCTCCTCGCGGCTGATGCGCATCATGATCGGAGCATTCGTTTTCTTGGCCAGAAGAGCAGGGATGATCATCGACACTCCGCCGGTAATCTTGCTGCCGAACCCGCCTCCTGTGTATTCGCTGATAAAAACAACGTTGTCAGGGCTAATGTTCAACCATCGCGCGATCGCGGGCAGCGTTTGTGCGGTGCTTTGCGTGCCCGTGTAAATGTAGACCTTGCCGTTCTGCCAGTAAGCCATCGCGCTACGGGTCTCCAGGGTCTGATGGCTGGTGTCGGGTGTGACGAAGGTCTCGTCAAGAACCAGCGCCGCATTCTTGAAGCCGGAATCGACATCGCCATACGACCATTCGTCGGGGGTTTTGCCCATTGGAAGACGACCGTGCTTCTCTTCCGCGAAGTCGGGATGGGTCCACTTGAGTTCGGTGACCACGGGCGGACCCGGATTTTGCCCCGCGGGCCGAGTCCAGACATTGCCATCCGTTCGGGGATTCGGACCACCCGGTCGCAAGGTGTCGAGCGGATCCACCACGAACGGAAGCGGTTCAAAATCGATCTGGATCTTCTCGATGGCTTCCGCGGCGGTGAGTTCGTCAACTGCGGCCACTGCAAGAATCGGTTCGCCCTGATAGACCGGTTCATTCGTAAGGCCGCGTTCGCCCCACTTGCTGGCCTTGATCACAGTTCCGTTGTCGGTAAGGGTATCGGCCGGCGCAGGAAGATCGTCCGCTGTGAGAATGGCTTTGACCCCGGGCATGGCGAGCGCTGCGTTCGTGTGGATGCGCTTTACCCGAGCATGCGGCATTGGGCTGAGCAGNNTCAACGGCTTTCTTGTTATCCAAGGTTAGACCTCCGCATATTCTCGGCGCCGCGCATCATCGCGGTGAGAATCTTGTCATAATCCTGGCAGCGGCATAGGTTTCCCGAGATGCCCTGCGCCAACTCCTGGCGGGTCGGATTGGGATTGGTTTTCAGGTATCCCACTGTAGTCATAATGAAGCCGGGCATACAAAAGGCGCACTGAAAGCCTTGTTCGTCGATGACGCCCTGTTGTACTGGGTGCAAAGTCCCGTCAGCGCTGGCCAGGCCTTCGATGGTCACAACTTTTCGGCCACGCACCGTATGGGTGAGCACCGAACACGAATAATACGGAATATCGTCGATAAGCACGGTGCAAGATCCACATTCAGCGCGGTCGCATCCCAGCTTGGTGCCGGTCAGGCCCAGCTTGTAACGCAGCGTCGACGCCAAAGTCTCCTGCTTCATCGCGTCGACGCGCC
>PLEA01000115.1 GCA_003136335.1 Acidobacteriaceae bacterium
CTTCGCCTGAAGAACGGCTCCGCTCAGGCTGACGCCCGCCTCTCCCGTAGTTATGTCCCAGGGTGACGCCCCGCACCTCCGTAGTTTCCGCTTATCCAACTTGGGCCATTCGCTCGGCATCAGAGGGTGTAGCTGAGAACTGGTGGCTGAGGGCTGACGGTTCCTCGCCTAGCGCGGACGGCGCGCAATCGTTACAATAATCGCTTCAGTCGCAATTATTCGAACCAGAACTTCTTCTTCGGGGTGCCGATGAGTTTCCGACGTGTGGCCGGGGTGGCAGCGATCGCGCTGGCAACCTGGCTCGAACTTTCCTGTGGTCAAGTCTATCGCCCAGTGGTGATTCCTATCAGCATCACTCCACCCAATCCGGCGAACTTCCATGCTGTCTTTGGCATTAGCGCCAATGTGCCCTTTAACCCCGGCACTGCGCTGCAGATCGATGTATCGGGAGACAGCAATATCGGCGTGGCGAACGTGGGCGTGAATCCCACGCATGCGGCCATTCTCCCCAACAATTCAAGGGTCTTCGTGGCCAGCGCGGGAAGTATGTTCGCCGGGAACACGGACGTCATCACGGCATTCTTCCCAGCCGGCGATAGTTCCACTGCCGGCGGTCTGGGTACCACGACGACTTTTACCCTGCCGGGCACCGGGGCCGGTCAGTCTTCGAGCATCGCAGCGATCAGCGAATCCAGTAATCTGGTGACCGTCACTCTGAGTGCTCCTCTCAGCAATGCGCTGGCGGGAGCGGTGATCGGCATCTCCAGCGTCGGCGTTTCTGGCTACAACGGGATCTTCCCAATTTCATTCGTCAATGGGACGACCATCCAGTATGTGGATTCCACCACGGGTCTGGCGGCAAGTTCCGGTGGAATTGCAACCGTTCCGGTTTCTTGTTCTTATCTGCCGGATTTCGTCGCAACCACGCAAACTAATGCGGTCTTTGTGGCCAACTATGGAGTTGAAAACGGCCTCAACTGCAATTTCAGCAGCACCGACTCGGTCGCTGCCCTCAACCCTTCGCAGGGCACCATCGGCAACATTGCATATCTCCCCGCAGGCTCACACCCGGTTGCGATGGTCGAGACGCCGAACGCGTTGAATCTCTATGTGCTGAACCAAGGCAACAATACGGTCAGTGATCTCTCGCCGCAAGACTTGTCGACATTGGCCACGATTCCGGTGGGCAACACGCCGGCGTGGGCGGTTGTGCGCCCAGACAATCAGCGCGTGTATGTTGTGACGCAGGGGGATGGGCAGCTCTATACGATTCGCACGGACACGAACGCTGCGGGCTCTCCTCAGTCGGTGGGAGGCGCCGGCGCCAACTTCGTGCTCTACGACAAAACCCTGAATCGGCTGTATGTGACGAATCCCAACGCCGGCGCCGTCTATGTTTTCGACGCGACCACGGACCCGCCCACACCAATGGGCAGCGCGACGGGAGCGATCAGCATTCCCGCTCCGGCAATTCCCGCGAACACAGCGCCGTGCAGCGGAGGCGCCTGTTCCTACAGCTCGGTAATGCCCGTGTCAGTGGCGGCGTTACCGGATGGCACCCGGTTCTACGTGGCAAGCTACGTCACAGCGGCGTCTGGATCGTCGTGTCCTGATCCGAACGTGGCCGCCGCCGGATGCGTAGTCCCACAAGTAACCGTTTTTGATGCCGGTACTTTGACCGTAAGAACCACGGTGTTTCCTCTGCTGCCTCCAGTGGCTCTTCCGGTCGGGGGCGTGCAGCCCTTTGCGCTGGCGCCGGCGGCCTTCTGTACGCCCGTCATTCCTTACACCCCGGCCTCGTCCCGCTTTCGTATGTCTGCGGTCGCCGCAGTCGACAGCAGCCGCGTCTACGCCAGCATGTGCGATGGCGGTTCCGTGGCCATCGTCGCTGCGACGACTAATACGATCGCTACTGGCGTGAATGCGGCGGATACACTGGTCACCGATTTGCCCGCTCCGTTCAGTGCGGCAACCGCGCCGCCGAGCGGCGAACCCCCGCCACAGAATCCCGTGTTTCTGCTGACTGGACAGTAGCTGTTCCACTGGAAGGGCTGACCGAGATCTAGACCTTGGCGGGAACTTCTTCTATCACCGTGTCCCTTGCCGCGTAGTGCGAGTCGACGTATTCATCGAGAATCCCAATGAACTCCGCGACGATGCGATCGCCCTTGAGCGTGGTGAACAGCCGTCCGTCGACATAGACCGGCGCCTTGGGCTCCTCGAACGTGCCGGGCAGGGAAATGCCGATGTTGGCATGCTTCGATTCGCCGGGGCCGTTGACCACGCAGCCCATTACGGCCAGCTTCATTTCTTCAACTCCGACGTAGCGGCCTTTCCATATTGGCATTTGTTCGCGCAGATAAGTTTGGATCTGCTCAGCCATCTCTTGGAAGAAGGTGCTGGTAGTGCGGCCGCAGCCGGGGCACGCCGTCACCTGGGGCGTGAAGCTGCGAATGCCGATCGATTGCAGAATCTGCTGGGCGACGCGGACTTCTTCGGTGCGGTCGCCGCCCGGCGCGGGAGTGAGCGAAACCCGAATCGTGTCGCCAATGCCGTCCTGCAGCACAACGCCCATCGCGGCGCTCGATGCGACCACGCCTTTCGCGCCCATACCGGCTTCTGTGAGTCCCAGATGCAAGGGATATTCGCAGCGCGCGGCCAGGGCGCGGTAAACGTCGATCAGATCCTGCACGCCGCTCACTTTCGCGCTCAGAATAATCTGATCAGGACGCAAGCCAAATTGCTCCGCCAGCTTAGCCGAACTCAGCGCGCTCACCACCATTGCTTCCATGGTCACTTCGCGGGCGTCTTTGGGCTCGTCGAGTCGAGAATTCTCGTCCATCATGCGGGTTAAGAGCACCTGATCGAGCGATCCCCAGTTCACGCCGATGCGCACCGGCTTCTGATACTTCACCGCGACTTCGATCATGGT
>PLEA01000066.1 GCA_003136335.1 Acidobacteriaceae bacterium
AAAGCCCGAGAGCACAAAAAACAAATCGACGCCAGACCATCCAATTGCGAAGATGCGCTGGAATTCGGAAATCCGAGTGCCCGTCGTCAGGTTAATGTAGTGGTAAACCAGCACAAACAGGATGGCCATTCCGCGCAGGCCGTCCAGCTCGGGAATGTGGCGAGAGCGCACAGTCGCGAGGATACCAGAACCGAAGGAAGTGTCGTGGCCGAAGTTTCCACTGCGAACAGAGTTTCGCGCCTTCGCGAGACTCGAAAGTAATCTGTCGAAGATGCGGTCAGGCCAGTGGAGGCAGCGTTACACGCAAGCGGCCGTCCCAGGGGAATCGTCCCAATGACCGAGCATCTCCTCATCTGAATTAAAGCACTCGGTAAAACCGTCGGTATAGATCACCACGCGATCGCCCGCTCGCAGTGGAACTTCAGTCGGCGCATCGTGGTCCACAACGTCTTCAAGAAGTCCAAGCACCGCGCTCCTCGAGTGCAGCAATCGCGGCGTCTGACCTGGTTGAACAATCATCGCCGGCGGATGCCCGGCACCGGCGAATTCCAAGCTGCGTCCGTCATGGTTCACGCAGGCTGCCACCAGTGTGAAGTAGAACTCCGAGCTGCCCGGGTTCCGCATCACGAACCGGTTGAGATGCCGCATCATCGTGTCGAGCCCTGCGCCATTGTTGATTTACACATCGTTTCCGCATAAATGCGATTGGCGATGAGAGCCGAGGTAATCCCGTGCCCTGAAACATCACACACCAAAAGACGGAGACAATCCGCGCGTGGACCGACCAGGCCAAAATCTCCGCCGATGGTTCGCACGGGCCCGCAGAACGTTTCCACCGAAACACCGCCCCAGCTCAAACTGGTGGGCGTGAGGCGCTTTTGCACGCGTGCGGCGAGTGACAAATCTGCTTCAATTTCGCCCTGGCGCGCCTCCAGCAGAGAATTGGCTCGCCGCAAATCCGTTTCGGCCCGCTTCCGCTCGGTAATGTCAATCACAGTTCCATCTTCAATCAGAGGGCTTCGCCCAAACCGCGTACCACACCTCGCGCCACACGGCTGCGAACAACTTGCGAACAATTGCCGCCGAATACCATGTTATATTGTGATTTCACGTGGGAAAAAGGGCTTTAGAACCAACAGTGTGAATTCGTTGTAGTAATCGGCCGGTCGACGGTCCAATCCGCCCGCCTCCCCTACGCATTTTCTCCGGCCGGATAGGCGCGTTGACCCCCCGAGGCCCGGAATCAAAAATAAATAAGGATCGCCGAACTTGGAGGATAAATGAACTTTAGATGGATGGCGTTATTAGCGCTCGGATTCGTCGCTGTTTCTGCGAGTGCGCAAAATTCTGCAGCGCCTGTCGGCCCTAAGCCAGCAGCGGCTGCCGGGCCTACGACGCCGAAAGACCCTGCGACGCCGAAAGATAAGACCAGCTACGCCATTGGTGTCCAGGTCGCCATGAGCCTTAAAAGCCAGGGAATCGATGTTGATCCCGCCATGGTTGCCAGCGGTTTTAGCGACGCGCTGTCCGGCGGAAAGCTCCTCATGACTGAGGAGGATCTGGGCGCCACTTTGAACGCTCTCCAGCAGCAGATCAAGCAGAAACAGGCCGAGCTGTTAAGCAAGATGGCCGACGACAACAAGAAAGCGGGCGACACATTTTTTGCCGAAAACGCAAAAAAAGAAGGCGTGGTCACCCTGCCCAGTGGGCTGCAGTATAAGATTCTGCAGGCTGGCCAGGGCAGCAAGCCTGTCGCAAGCGATACGGTATCGTGCAACTATCGCGGCACCTTGATCGACGGCACCGAATTCGACAGTTCTCTCGCCTCGGGAAAACCTGCCACATTTCAAATCAATGGTGTGATTCCCGGCTTCAAGGAAGTTCTTCAGCTAATGCCTGTCGGCTCGAAGTGGCAGGTTTTTATCCCCTCCGCACTCGCGTACGGTCCTGGCGGCGCCGGCAACGTGATCGGGCCGAACGCCACGCTCATTTTTGAAATTGAGCTGCTTTCGATCCAGGACAAGGCGCCGGCCAAGCCGTAGTCCCGATCCGCAGCGGCGATTCGCAAAACGTGCAAGTCAGATTTGGCCGGCACACTTGCTAGACGAAAGATCTGGCGAAACCGCAAGCTGGCAAACGACAGGTCTGGGAGTCGCCAGCTCAATCTCCGGGTTTTTGCCCTTGCGCTCAGCAGCATCGCCACTGTTTCCTGCTTCTGATTTCAGCACATGTGAATTCGTTTAAGCAGGCGGATGAACTCGTCTCGCGCGTTGCCTTCCACGCCGGCGTATCCGGCGGCGCCCCGCCTCCAAATGTTGGGCCCATTGTCGCGGACTGCGCTGTTTCGCATATCCCACGACTTCTACTGTGAACGAGTCAACTAAGTTCGATCAGCGTCATTTCGTCGCGCCCCCGGTCGCCGAGCAAGCCTGGTAAAATACGTCCAGTCAATGCCCTAGTGTCGGCCCCGTCGCGGTTTACGTGAAGTACGGTATGTTCAACGTTTCAAATCGCGCCCAGTGTTGGGTATGGAACCCAGCGTGGAGCGTGAAACCCAGTGTGAAGTATGAAAACAAGTTCGGCAGCATCTACGTCTTGTACCCGGAGGTTCAACATGAAATTCGCAACTAAGGCGACACGTTCTCTTCTGCTCGGCGTGGTGCTGCTGGCGTCGCCGGCAGCGAGTTTCGCGCAATCCCAAGCGGCACCCAGGCAAGGCGGTGCGAATTATGGGAATCGGTTGGCTGAGGAAGTGCGCCACCAGCTCGTTTTACTGCCATTCTTGACCGTATTCGACAATCTGCAGTACTCCGTAAATGGATCCGAGGTCACACTGCAAGGCTGGGTAACCAACGATGCTGTCAAGGACGACGCTGGGCGCGCCGTGAAGGGCATCGAGGGCGTGACGAAAGTGAATAACAACATCCAATTATTGCCAGCCAGCCCGTTTGATGAACAGAGTCGCCGTGCGGAATTCCGTGCTATTTATGGTTTTCCGGCCCTTGAAAAGTACGCGTCCGGAACTTTACTGCCTATACATATCATCGTTAATGGCGGGCATGTCACACTTGAGGGCACGGTGCTCAGCCAGGCCGACAAGGATATCGTAACCGTCCGGGCCAACAGCGTCCCGAACGTATTCTCGGTGATGAATAACCTGAAGGTTGTGCCGGGCAGATAAGGC
Source organism: Acidobacteriaceae bacterium (assembly GCA_003136335.1). The sequence goes on from PLEA01000066.1 coordinate 3,185, forward strand.
CCACTGGTAAT
>PLEA01000414.1:0-16943 GCA_003136335.1 Acidobacteriaceae bacterium
GGAGCGGTTGACGCATCTTAATTTTGGCGCTTATGATCTTCGTTTGGCCTTAAGACTGCGGACGCCTCCGGGGGGTGTCCGCAGATTCTGATGTCACCCTTTTTAGGAGTCAACCGGGTGGAAGTGAGCTATGGATAAGAAGAAGCTGGAAGCCTTCAGAAAACGTTTAGAGACGCGGCAGCAGGAATTGCGCCGCACCGTGAATCGTACCCAGGCCGACGGTCGCTCCGCCGACGAAGACACCGCCCAGGACATCGCCGACCGCGCCGCCAGTTCCTATACCAAGGAATTCCTGTTCAGCCAGAGCAACAACGAGCGTCAGCTCTTGCAGATGGTCGACAAGGCCCTCGCCCGTCTCCGCGAAGGCAACTTCGGTGAATGCATCCACTGCGGCAAAGAGATCAACGCCAAACGCCTGGAAGCCGTCCCCTGGACGCGCCACTGCATCGAATGCCAGGAAAAGCTGGAGCAGGGATTGTTGGAGGAAGCTCCGCGCTAAGATGAATTTGAAGATTCGAAGTGAGCACGCCGCCGGGAAATCGGCGGCGTTCGTGTCTAATCCGTTTGTCATTTCGACCCCCGAGCGAACGCGAGGGGCGGAGGAATCTGGGTCTATCGGCACGCATTATGCACTTCCGCACGCGCCTTACCTCAAACCCTCAAGTCACTGACTTCAACTGAAACGGCAGCTTGCGCAGCCGCTGCCCCGAGGGCGCAAAAATCGCATTCGCCACCGCCGGCGCGATCGGCGGCAATCCCGGCTCGCCCATCCCCCCGGGATCTTCTTTGCTGCCGACTAAATGCATCTCGATCGGCGGAGCCTCATTGATCCGAATCGGATCGTATCCATCAAAATTAGTTTGCTCGACCACCCCGTTCTTGATAGTGATCTCATTCTTCAGCGCGGCGCTCAATCCAAAAATAATCGCGCCCTCAGTCTGCGAACGAACCGACTCCGGATTCACAATCTGCCCGCAATCCACCGCGGCCACAATGCGATCGATCTTGAACTCGCCGCCCTTCACCGTTACTTCCGCGACCTCGGCAAAATAGCTTCCGAACGAGCAGAACGCCGCAATCCCACGCCCCCGACCTTTGGGCAGCGGCTTACCCCAATCCGCCTTTTCCGCCGCCATCTCCAGCACGGCGCGCAGTCGAGCCGGATCGGGATCGTCATCGCTCTTCGCCTTCCAGTTTGCCGGCTTCACCAGCAGCGTCTTGCGGAACTGCAGGGGGTCATGGCCGGCCGCGGCCGCCAATTCATCGATGAAACTTTCTACCGCGAATCCGTTAAATGAATTCTCCACCGACCGCCACCAGGCCCGCGGAACGGCACTCGCCACGCCATTGAACTCGAGCCGCACATTCGGAATCGCGTACGGCATTTCCTTCGCGCCGCCAACTTCCTGCCGTTCCGGGGGGGCGTGCGGATCCCAATACCCGCGAATCGACGTCGAGGCCAGCGTGTGAAACCACGCCACGGGACGTCCATTCGCATCGACCACGCCCTGCATGCGATGGCACGACGCAGGCCGGTAAAAGTCGTGCGTCATATCATCTTCCCGGGTCCACACCAATTGCACGGGCTTGCCGACTACTCTCGCGATCTGCGCCACCTCCGCCGGATAGTCAGCCATATAGCGCCGCCCAAATCCGCCGCCCATGAGCGTCGTGTGCACAATAACTTTGTCGGGCTTGAGCCCGAGCACCTGAGCCACCGTCCCCTGCACCCAATCCGGCGATTGCGTCGGAGCCCACACTTCCGCATCGCCCGCGCGCACATGCGCTGTGATGTTCATCGGCTCCATCGTCGCGTGCGCCAATAACGGCATCTCGTACAACGCCTCTATTTTTTTCGCTCCCTGCGAAAGCGCTGCGTCCACATCGCCATCGTTACGCACCCGCTTGCCCGGCTTTTGCGCCGCGCCTTGCAATCCCGCACGCATTCCCTCGCTCGATTCCGAAACCGCCGCGCCGTGGTCCCAGGTAATCTGCAGTGCGTCCCGCCCCTTCATCGCGGCCCAGGTGGAATCAGCGACCACTACAATCCCTCCGGCAGTGAACTTATCGGCGCCGAGCGCTGGGATTTCAAAAACATCGCGCACACCCGCCACTGCCTTCGCTTTGCCCGCATCGAAGTGCGCCGCCTTACCCCCAAACGTCGGACATCGCGCCACCACCGCAAAGACCATCTCCGGAACCCGCACATCGATCCCGAACTGCGCGCTGCCGTTCACCTTCGAAGGCACATCCACCCTTGGCGTAGCATGCCCAATCAATTCAAAATTCGACTCATCCTTGAGCTGCACTTTCTCGGGATCGCGCATTGGCAACTTCCGCGCAGCCTCCACCAGTTCCCCGTAACTAGCCTGGCGATCCGATTTCTCGTGCAGCACGCTTCCTTTCTTGGCCTCGCATTCGGCTGGCGAAACGTTCCACTTCGCCGCCGCCGCCGTAATCATCAACGCGCGCACGGTCGCACCCGCCTTTCGCAGCGGCGTGAAACTCTCGATCGTGCTCCCGCTTCCACCCGTCCCCATGTGCGCATAAATATCCGGCCGCGTCTCCGCCAGTTTCACGCTCACCGAATTAAAGTCAATCTCAGCCTCCTCCGCGAGAATCATCGCCAGCCCGGTTTTGATCCCCTGCCCCATCTCCGACTTCGCCACGATCAGCGTGATGTGACCGTCCGGCTTCACATGAACATACGCATCAAACGGATTCGGCGCAGCTTTCTTCGCCCCTGGATCGGACTTCTGCGCACGCAGCAACGATCCCGAAAGCCTGACGCCAATCACGAGCGCTCCTGCTCCGGCGACCGCTCCTCCTACCACGAATTGTCGGCGGCTGATGGCCATGTTCATGCTCCTTTCCCAGCGCTAACACTGGCGCTAGAACGACTCGCGCGATGAATGGCCCCTCGTATCCGCTGATACATGCCGCACCGGCACAAGTTCCCACCATCGCCGCGTCGATCTGCTCGTCGCTAGGCTTGGGAGTTTTCGCCAGCAGGGCCGCCGCCGACATGATCTGCCCCGTCTGGCAGTATCCACACTGCGGCACCTGCTCGGCGATCCACGCCCTTTGGACCGGATGCGTGTTGTCCGCCGACAGCCCCTCGATGGTCGTGATCTTCTTCGCCCCCACCGACGATACTGGAGTCTGGCACGCGCGCACGGCCGCGCCATACAGATGAACCGTGCACGCGCCGCACAGTCCCATGCCGCAGCCATACTTCGTGCCCGTCAGGTTCAGCTTGTCGCGCAGCACCCACAACAGAGGAGTGTCGGGAGCAATCTCAACCTCGTGCGGACGATTGTTGATCACTAAATGAATCGCAGCCATGGGAGAACTGCCGAAGCGGAGGTTATTGCGTTAGACGAGGCTACCCCAAGAAGGTTTGAGTGCGCAAATGGAAGTTAGGCGCGCCGTCGACGAAGACGTAGCGCCGGCATCGTGCCGGCTGTCGCGGCGGCGGGACGGCGGCGCTACTTAGTTGTCAGGCTTCTTCATTTCCTCTGCCGCCGCCTCAGCTCCCGGCATCAAGTTCTTCAGCGGAGCCTTGCGCTGCTCCTCGAGTTCCGGACGCGGCAACGGTTTGCGCGGCAACATCTGATCCCGCATCGCCGTGTTGAACACAAAGATTGCCTCGACTACCGCCGCCTGCGCCAGATCATCCGGCTGCAGCCGCTCGTAAGTGTCCATGTTGGAATGATGCGTCCGCGACCCGTAATCGAGTTGATCCTGAATGAACTGAAATCCCGGCACGCCCACCGAGTCGAAGGCCTCGTGATCAGTCCCGCCCGTGTTCCTCATCGTCAGCGTGCTCACGCCCAGGTCCTTCAAGGGCTCAATCCACTGCTGAAAGATGGGACCAACCGAGGCATTCTCCTGCAAATAAACGCCGCGAACTTTTCCCGTGCCGTTGTCCAGGTTGAAGTAGCCAGATATCTTCTGCTGCTCCGGCTTCACCTGCACCGCGCCCGCGGGCTTGCGCAGGAAGTCCGGCAGCTTCACTTGGTCCGGAGCGGTCGAGAGCGGCACGTATCCGAAATGCTGCTTCACATAGCCGTACGACCCAAATTCTCCCTGCTCTTCGCCGGTCCATAATCCAACTCGGATCATCCTCCGCGACTGCACATGCAAGGCGTTCAGGATGCGCATCACCTCCATCGCGACCACCGTTCCCGCTCCGTTGTCAGTGGCGCCGGTCGCCGAAGCCCACGAATCCAGGTGTCCGCCCACCATCACCACTTCATCTTTCAGTTTAGGATCGGTGCCTGGGATTTCTGCAATCGTGTCAAACCCGTGTTCGTGATCGCCGGTAAATTCCGTCTCCACATCCATCTCCACAGTAACCGGCACGTTCGCCTTCAGCAGCCGGAACACGCGCCCGTAGCTCTCGATCGCCATCACCACGATGGGGAGAGCCTCGGCGTGTTGACGCTGATAGGTGAACCACCCCATCCCACTACCGCCATCATCAAAAATCGTTCCGCCGGATCCGCCATTATTTCGCCCATCGCGGCTTGGAACCACGATCCCAGCCGCATGCTCCGCGGCAAAGAACTGTCCAGCCTTCTCGCGAAATTCCAGCCGCTTGATGAAGGTCGCGAAAAAGTCTTCTTGCTCCCCGACGTGCACCGGATATTCGGCGGTCTGCTTGAGATTGGCATCGTCTCTGCGTTCCCACAGCGCCTTGTCGACCGGCTTCACGTCGCGCATCTCGCCAAAGAAAACAATTTGGCCCGCCAGTTTGCCCTTGTACTTTTCCAGCTCCTTCTCGTCCTTCGCATTTACCCAAACCGCGCGCCCATTGACAGGCCCCTTGCTCGCGGGCGACCAGGGCAGCGCCTGCGCAATAAACACCGCCGTGTCCGGCGCCGACATCCGCACCCAGGTGTTGAGCTGCCGCCAGCCCATGCCGAACTCGCCCCAATCCTCAAGATGCGCATTGCTGCATCCCATGGCGGCAAACTGGTCGCGCGTCCACTCATTGGCCCGCTTCAGGTTCGGAGATCCAGTGAGCCGCGGCCCGATCCCATCCATCAGCGCGGAAGCAAACTCCATCACGTGCGAGTGCGCCAGCCCCTCGTCGCGAATGCGCTGGTACATCGTGTAATCCAGATTCTCCGTCGCCGGTTGAGCCAGTTCGTACGAAGGCTTGCTTGCTTCGTCGGCTTTTGTATCTTTGGATTTCTTCTCAGCCGCAGACCCTGAGAAGCTCAGGCACAGCACAACTGCAAAGGTTGAGAGCAACTTGAGCGAGGGCATTCTTCGGTTTCCTCTTTATAGAACAGAAAACGCAGAGTAGCAGATACGTCACTATTTGCGAAAGGCGTAGCGCCCAGCCATTTCTTCGAGAGCGCCCGTTAACAGTTTCCAACGAGTTAGCTGGCGATTTCGCCACAAGAACTTCATTCCAAAGCTCTCATTATCCGATCGATCCGCAGATCTCGACACCGCCAATCAGAACCTGCGCGAGCTCTCGGCGCGCCTGCTCCAGTTGCAAGACGACGAGAGGCGCCTTATCGCTCGCGAACTTCACGACAGCGTTGGACAAATGTTGGCGGCTCTGAACATGAACCTGTCTACCGTACGAGGAGACATTGAGCGCCTGGCCAAAACCGCCGACGCCCTGACCGACAGCGAAAATCTAGTCCATGAAATGACCAGTGAAGTCCGCACCATTTCTCACTTGCTGCATCCGCCTTTGCTCGATGAAGCAGGCCTGTCGTCCGCCCTTCGCTGGTATGTCGACGGATTTGCTCTCCGCAGCAAAATCAGCGTTGATCTCGATCTCCCGGAGGACTTCGGCCGACTAACGCGTGAATCGGAGACCGCCATTTTTCGCGTGGTACAGGAATGCCTTACGAATATTCACCGCCATTCTGGAAGTCCGCTCGCCAAGATTCGCCTTCGCCAGCGCGACGATCAGGTGATGGTCGAGATCCAAGACAAGGGCAAAGGCATCCCCCCCGAAAAGAAAGAGGAGATGTCTTCAACCGGCACTCCCGAAGTTGGAATCCGAGGCATGCGAGAAAGGCTAAGACAGCTTGGAGGAACTCTGGAAATTAACTCGAATGGGACGGGCACCGTCATCGTAGTCAGCCTGCCAATCACCGAGACTTCCTCGCCTTCTCACCCCGTCGCGGTTACCGACACCTCGCCCGCCGCAGCGTAAGACTGCGCCCGCCGGAGAAACTTCCACCCTCTTGAAGGACGCGAAAGAGTGAAGCCTCCGACCCCCGTTGGGCTGCTTTCGAAATCCACGCGTGTGCAGTTTTGACCAGATTCGGAAAGCCCTGAATGGAATAATTGAGGAACTCTTCAGCGAATGTGTCCCAGGAGGCACCTCGTGCTCAACCTCGCACGCTTTTCAATCTGCTCTATCTGTACCAGACCCCTGAAGCTTGAAACCTGCAAGGTGGATGAACTCGGGCAGGCTGTTCACGAGGGATGTTATCTACTTAAGATCAGTTTGAAACTGGCACGAGGCCAACCAAAGCTCAGGAACGACATTGCCGAGGTCACTGCCGAAAATCCCCTTCACCGAGCAATCGTAGAATTCCTTGACTCTGCAAGCACTGCTTCGGCTCCGATCTTCTGCCGCGATTGCGGATCAGCCGTTGAATACCGAAAGTCTACTTTCTCCTATGGAGCACAAAGCTGGGAGGTAGCGTTGCCGATCTGCCTTCAGTGCCACCCCATCTTGAACATCCCGATGTCTGACGCCTAGCGTTCGCAGGAAATGACTTGACGGCAGAGGAGAATCCAATAAGAAACGACCCCTTGCCTCTTTTTGACGCCCCGTTTCGCCCCTGTTAAACTTCTAGTTTATCCGTCCCACCGTTATCACCAGAAGGGAAGTCCGTGCGCGCAGAAACCCGCCATCAACTGAAACAGGATGCCTTTAGCCGTGTAACGATCGACGCCGCCGAAAAAACGGCCGATTGGACAGTCGAACACCGTTCCACCGTCATCATCTCCGCCGTCGCAATCGCCGTGGTTCTTGCCGCCGTCATTGGAGGATGGTATTACCTGAGCGCACAGGACGAGAAGGCCAGCTTCGATCTCTCGCAGGCGGTTCGCACCATGGACACGCAGTTGCGGCCTGAAGGAACGCCTGCCCAGCCCGACGTCCCCAGCTTTACTTCCGCCAAAGAGCGCGCCCAAACCGCCCAGAAACAATTTCAGGCGATCGTCGACAAGTATCCCCACACCCGCACCGCCGACACGGCCCGTTATTTCCTGGGCGTGAACGCGGCGAACTTGTCGGACAATGCCGCCGCCGAGCGCAACTTCAAACTGGTGGCTTCCACCGCCAACCGCGAGGTGGCGGCCGTAGCTAAATCTGCCCTCGCCTCGCTCTACGGCCAGACCAACCGCACCAAAGAAGCCGCTGCTCTTTATCAGGAACTGATCAACAAGCCCACCGCATCCGTCAGCAAAGTAACGGCGCAATTGCAGTTGGCCGAACTCTACCAGAACTCCAACCAGCCGCTCGATGCCAAGAGAATCTACGAGCAGATCAAGAAAGAAAATCCCGGCGGCGAAGCGGGACAACTGGCCACNNCGGCTTTCATCATGTTTGTTTTGTATATTAAGTCATGTTAATATGACCATAGTCTACAGGAGTGGTTATGAAGACTGTCGCCGCCGGTTATTTCAAAGCGCGTTGCTTGAAAATCATGGACCAAGTGCGATCCACGCGCGAGCCAGTGACCATCACCAAGAAGGGGAAACCGGTGGCCAAGCTCGTCCCAGCGGACGGGCAACCGGAAGAAATTTTTGGCTGCCTCAAGGGAGAAATTGAAATCGTCGGCGACATTCTGTCCCCCTTGGTCCCGCCGGAAGACTGGGAGGCTCTCCGCTGATTCTTCTCGATACCCATGCGCTCGCATGGCTCGTCGCGGAGCCCGAACGTCTTTCGCGGCAGGCTGCCGCCGCGATCCGTCGGGCACGGATCAGCGACGGCTTGGCAATCTCTAGCATCACCGTGTGGGAACTGGCTTTGCTGTTCTCTCGGGGAGTTCTCCGCAGTCAAAGTACCGTGCAGAGCGCGGTGCAGAACCTCCTAACCCGTTCCGGAGTCGTGATCATGCCAATCACAGCGGAAGTCGCGGCGATCGCTGCTCAGTTTTCAGACGACTATCCGAAGGACCCCGCGGATCGGCTCATCGGCGCGACCGCGATGGCGGAGGGGATGGCCCTCGTCACTCGCGACGAGCGGATACGGGAAAACCACCGCGTCAAGACGATTTGGTAGCGCCGCACGCGCGAGAAATTCAACCCGGACATTTCCTCTTTTTTCGCTGGTTGGGTACCATGTTGTGCAGCTTCCAAAATCCACAACTGGACATCCATGGCAGACATCACACTCCGCGTCAACGGCAGTGAAAAGAAAGTCAGCGTCTCTGCGGACACGCCTCTACTCTGGGTTCTCCGCGACACCCTCGAACTCACCGGAACCAAATTCGGCTGCGGCGCGGGATTGTGCGGCGCCTGCACCGTCCACGTCGAGGGTAATCCGATTCGCTCCTGCTCCACTCCGGTTTCGCAACTCGCGGGCAAAAGCGTGACTACGATTGAAGGCCTCGGAGCCAATGGCCTGCACGTGCTGCAGCAAGCCTGGATCGCAGAAGAAGTCCCGCAATGCGGCTATTGTCAGACGGGACAGATCATGTCCGCCGCAGCGCTGCTGGCGAAAACACCCAACCCGACCGACGAGCAGATCACCCAGGCGATGAACGGCAACCTCTGCCGCTGCGGAACCTACGAACGGATTCGCAAAGCGGTGCACCGCGCCGCCGGGAACGGAGGCACGCGATGAGCCCGCTTTCCCGCCGTGAATTCGTCGCCGCTGGAGTCGCCGCCGGCGCAGGACTGGTGATCGGCTTCTACCTCCCGCATAAATCCGGCTCACAGGAAGAATCTTTTTCGCCTAACGCCTATCTGCGCATCACGCCCGACAATAAAGTCACCATCGTGGTCGCACGATCGGAGATGGGACAAGGCGTGCGCACCGCGCTGCCGATGATCCTGGCCGAGGAACTCGAGGCTGACTGGAAGCAGATCGCAATCGAGCAGGCAGGAGCCAGCACGCTCTTCGGCGATCAAACCACGGGAGGAAGCGCGAGCATCCGCACCACGTGGGATCCGATGCGCAAAGCCGGCGCAGCGGCGCGCGAGATGCTGATCTCCGCCGCAGCCTTGACGTGGAACGTTCCGCGATCTTCATGCGCGGCGGAGAACAGCCGCATTAAGCACGCTGCTACCAACCGGAGTCTGAGTTATGGGGAACTCGTCGGCAAAGCTGCGACGCTCCCGGTTCCGACCGACGTCACGCTCAAACAGAGCAAAGACTACAAGATCGTCGGGCAGCGCCTGCCCCGCGTCGATTCGCCCGCCAAGGTAACAGGCGAAGCGGTCTTCGGCATCGACTTCCGAGTGCCGGGAATGAAGTTCGCGGTGCTCTCGCGGTGTCCCACGATCGCCGGTAAAGTGTCGAGGTTTGATGACAAGGAATCGAAGAAGATCTCCGGCGTGAGTTACGTAGGCAAGATCGGCGACTCGGCCGTCGCCGTGGTCGGCGACAGCGTCTGGGGAGCTATGGAAGGCCGTCGCGTGCTCAACGTCACATGGGACGATGGTCCGAATAAAGATCTAAATACCGCAGCAGTCATGGCATCGCTGAAGCAGGCCGCGTCGAAGAAGGGTGCGAGTCTCTACGCGGCCGGAGATCCCGCGAAAACCTCTGGACGGCGCGTCTCCGCCGAATATGAATTGCCCTTCATGGCGCACGCGCCCATGGAGCCGGGGAATTGCACCGCGCACTACCAAGGCACGAAGTGCGAGCTGTGGGCGCCCACGCAGGTACCGCAGGATTGCCGCGACTCGGTGGCGACAGCAATCGGACTCGATCCGGATCAGGTGAAGGTCAACGTCACGCTGATGGGCGGAGGATTTGGCCGGCGTCTGGAGCACGACTATGCAGTGGAAGCCGCACTGGTGTCGAAGGCGATCAATGCTCCGGTAAAGGTTATTTGGACGCGCGAAGATGACATGCGGTTTTCCACCTACCGTCCGGCGAGCCTGCATCAGCTCACCGCCGCGCTCGATGGATCAGGATTTCCGGTCGCGTTGACGCATCGCATCATCGCCCCCTCGATCAGTGGGCAAAAGGGACAGCCGGTTCCGAACGGAGTGGATCCCGATCTTCCCGATGAAGCCGGACCGGTGTACGGACTGCCCAACTACTCGATCGAATACGTCCTGACCGAGACGCCTGTGCCTCTGGGTTGGATGCGGTCAGTGTATGCGCTGCAGGCTGCATTTGCGCTGGAGAGTTTCATCGACGAACTCGCGGTCGCCGCTGGCAAAGACCCGCTGCAGTTTCGATTGCATCTCTTGGCGAAGGATCAGGATTTGCAATATTTCACGACGACGTGGCACACAGCGCGAATGCGCGCCGTGTTGCAACTGGCCGCCGAAAAAGCTGGATGGAACACACCCCTTCCCGCTGGCCACTATCGCGGCATCGCTTGCTTCGGCTGCTTCGCGTCGTATATGGCCGAGGTGGTCGAGATCACCATGGAGAAGGACCAGCCTCGCGTGCATCGCGTGGTAGCAGTTGTCGACTGCGGGCAAGTTGTGAATCCGAGCATTCTGGAGCAGCAGATCCAGGGCGGAATCGTTTATGGACTGGGCAACGCGTTGCGCGCGAAGATCACGATTGAAAAAGGCCGCGTGGTGCAGGGCAACTTTGACGACTACGCTCCGTTGCGGATGGAAGAAACTCCAGCTGTGGAGGCCTATGCGGTTCCGAGCGCGGAGGTTCCCACCGGAATTGGCGAGCCATCGGTGCCGCCAGTCGCTCCGGCGCTGTGCAATGCAATCTACGCAGCGACGAAGAAAAGAATTCGCGCGCTGCCGATTCTCAATTAAGAACTCGCGTTATTAAGGAGTTCCCATGATCCGTAAGTGGGTCGTTGTCTTTCTATTCTTGGCTTCCATGTCGCTGGCGCAGGGGCAGCCTGCCGCGCAATCCCTGTCCGCGGTTCCTCCCGCTCGTCTGGCGCACATTCGCCACGGTATCAATCTGAGTGAATGGTTCGCGCAGGTCTGGGATCCCAAGGGGTACACCAAAGAGCACTTTCAAAGCTGGACCACGGCGTCAGACATTGCTCTGATCAAGTCTGCCGGCTTCGATCACGTGAGGCTTAGCGTGAACCCGCAGCCGATGATGGATGCCGCCCGTCGCCACGACGGCAGCGCGGAATATTTCGGCTATCTCGACGCCGCGGTCAAAATGATTCTGGACGCGGGTCTCGCGGTCGAGATCGACATGCATCCCGACTCCGACTTTAAGACGCGTCTGGCCAAGGAAGATGACTTCGTCGAACGCTTCGCCGATTTCTGGAGCACAGTGGCGCAGCGCTACGCTTCATCGGACCCGGACCGCGTATTTTTCGAAATCCTGAACGAGCCGGAGATGCGGGACGCCTACCGCTGGTATGGAGTGGAGGCGAAGCTGGCCGCGGCCATTCGGCGAGGCGCGCCCACGAATACCATCATCGCCGCAGGCGCACGCTGGGACGACGATGACGACCTGGTTTTTCTCGAGCCGCTGCCCGATGCCAATGTCATCTACGTGTTTCATTTCTATGAGCCGCACATCTTCACCCATCAGGGTGCGGGATGGGGAGCGTATTACTGGCACTGGCTGAAGGGACTGCACTATCCGTCATCGCCGGAGAATGCCGCGCAAGTGGCGACGCTCGTTCCCGAGGCGCGCGATCGCATGCAGGTGATCCGTTACGGACAGGATCATTGGGACGCGTCGCGCATCGAAGCGGAGATCAATCAGGCTGCGGACTGGGCCAAACAACGTGGCGTGCCGCTAATCTGCAATGAATTCGGAGTGTACCGGGTGTTTGCCGATCCGCAAGACCGCGCCGCGTGGATTAAAGACGTGCGGACGTCGCTCGAGCGCCACAACATCGGGTGGGCGATGTGGGATTATTCCGGCAGCTTCGGCGTGGTCACGAACCGAGAGACAAAAGCCAAGCTGGATGAAGTCACGGTGCGAGCGCTCGGCTTGAAGATGCCAGCGGGGCAATAAGTCTTTCACGGAACGGATCGCGCGCCGCTGGTGTCTAACCAAGCATCACTCTGTTTCTCTTCTCTCCGCCGCTTGAAGTCTTCGCCTCCCGAGGTGGTCCATGCTTGAAGCCGTGCACCTGACGAAGCGCTACGCGTCGTTGCCCGCGGTGCAGGATTTGTCGTTCTCGTTGCAGCCCGGACAAGTGCTGGGATGCCTTGGCCCGAACGGATCCGGCAAGAGCACAACGGTGAAGATGCTCATCGGATTGTTGCAGCCAACGCGCGGCGTTGTGCAGTTCGACGGTCACAACATTCAAGACAACCTTGCGGCTTACCGAAAGCGCCTGGGCTACGTTCCGGAGGAGCCCAATTTGTATCCGTACTTGACCGGCTGGGAATATCTGGAGTTGATCGGAACTCTGCGCGGGATGGCGCAGCGTGATCTCGAAACGAAAATCAATTCCCTGCTGGAATTGTTCTCCCTGCATCCGCAACGGCACGCCAGCATTGGTTCCTATTCAAAGGGAATGCGGCAGCGCGTTCTGCTCATTGCCGCGATCATGGACGATCCTGAGATCTTCATTTTTGACGAGCCGCTTTCGGGGCTGGACGTGACCTCGGCATTGATCTTCAAGAACCTGGTGCAAGCCCTCGGACAGCAGGGGAAACTCGTCTTCTACTGCTCGCATGTGCTCGAAGTGGTCGAAAAAGTTTGCTCGGACGTGCTGATCCTGCGGAAGGGCGTCGTGATCGCGCAAGACTCGGTAACGAACATTGGCCAGATTCTTGGCCAATCGCTGGAGAATACCTTTCTGCATCTGATCGACGATGTGGACACGATGAGCGCGGCGCGCGACATCGTCACGGTCATGAAGATGAAGGCTTCATGATTACCGAAGCGATGGAAGAACTCTTCCGCCGCTGGGAGAAGCACAGCCAGCGCCCCTTCTGGAGGATGGTTCATCTGTTCGTATCCCGGATCTTCCGCGGCGGCGGCGACGCCGATAGCGAGGGCCTCGATCTCGGCGTCGGACTTGTGCTCACTCTGCTTGCTCTTCCCGGGGGATTCGTATCGATGCTTTTGTTCGAGAAGTATGGAACGCTGCTGCAATGGATGCGGGGTGCGACGAACATTGATCCGCTGGCCAGCACCATTCCCGACGAATATTTTTTTATTACGCTTTCGATGACCGTGACTGGCGCGGTCGCGGTGTGGCGATGGGACGCCATCTTGCCCGATCGCCGTGACTATATGAATCTGGTTCCGCTGCCCGTCTCGATGCGGACCATTTTTTTCGCCAATCTGATCGCGGTGCTGTTTCTCGTGGGGCTGATTGCAGTCGACGTCAATGCGGTATCGTCCATTTTGTTCCCGCTGGTGGTGGGAGCTACGCAAAACGCTTTTCTCTTCTTCCTGAAATTTGCTGCGGTGCATGCTCTGGGAGCCGTGTTGGCAAGCGTGTTCTCGTTCTTTTGCGTGTTCTCGGTGCTGGGCTTAGGGATGGCGATTTTGCCGCCGCACGCATTTAAGAAAATATCGCCTTACGTTCGCGCGCTGGTGGTGGTGTACCTGGTAACTCTGCTTTGCACCAGCTTCGCCTTGCCGGACTTCCTGCGAAAGTTGCACGGGTCTGCGGCGGCATGGACGCGCCTGTTGCCATCGTGCTGGTTTCTGGGACTCTGCCAGTCGTTGCGGGGTCACGCGGATCCGGCGCTGTCCGCACTTGGAAGTTTGGCTCTGCCAGGATTCGGGGCGGTGATCGTGATTGCGTTTTGCGTTTACGTCGTGGGCTATCGTCGGCATTTTGTTCGCACTGCAGAGATGACCGAGGGTGGATCGACCGAGCGCGCGGCGAAAAAATCGCAGTTCGGCGGGTGGTTCGACCAGTGGGTGCTACGCACTCCTTTTCAGAAGGGCTGCTTTCACTTTGTGTGGAAGACTTTGTTCCGCAGTGAATCGCATCGACTGGTCTTGGCAGGGATCGCCGGGCTGGGCTTGGTTCTCGCCTCGCAGTCTCTATTGAATTCGTTCGAAAATGGGGAACCCGCGGGAAGGGCGATGGTGTCGGCCGACGGTCTGGCGCTCCCGCTCGTGCTTGCCTTCTTCATTATTGTCGGCCTTCGTATGATGTTCGAGATTCCCGTTGAGTTGCGGTCGAACTGGATTTTCCGGCTCATGCTCAACGCGGACAAACACGAGTGTGAGCCACTGGCGAGAAAAGTGATGCTGGTGCCGGTTTTGCCGTGGGTGCTGCTAATCTCGTTTCCGATCTATGCGTATTTCGGGGGCTGGGCGGTCGCTTGCTGGCACACCCTGATCGTCGTAGCCTGGTCGCTGCTGCTAACGGATGCGGTGCTGATTCGCTTCCGGAAACTTCCTTTCACGTGCTCGCTACCGCTGTTTCAGCAACATTCGATCGTAACGCTTTTAGGGTGTGTCTTCGGATTTTTCCTGTTTGCTGTAGTGACGCCACAGGTGGAGGCGTGGGCGTTCGCCGAACCGGTGCGGATGGTCGTTTTTATCCCCCTGGTTGCCGTGGCTTGGTACGTGCCTCGCCATATCCGGCAAAACGCCATGGATGTCGAGAAGGCACTGATTTTCGAGGAAGCTCCGACTCGAGCGGTCGAGGTGCTGCAGCTTGGGGATTAGGATGCCCGCTGCCTTGGAGAAATAATAATTTTGGTCCAATCTAGAATGCGCCCAGCCATTTGACCGGCAGGTGCGCCGCCAGGGCATTGGCCAGGCGCTCGTCCGCGGTGATCAAGTCTGTCTTAGCCTGGACCGCCAAGGCGACATACAGGCAGTCGTAAACGGATCGGTCATGCGCGAAAGCAATTCTCAGAGCTTCTGGCAGCAATAGGACAGACGACACCGTCGAGAAATCGCGAGCCTTCATGTCGGCCGCAACTGCCTCCGCCGCGTCCTGACGCCATCTCCGCTGCCGCGTACCCTTCCACAAAACATTGCCGACCTCGGCCCAGAAGACGTCGGGCACGATGAACTCGACTTCGCTGTCGACGTAGCGCTTCAGCAATCGTAGAGACTCGTCGGTCAATGGCTCTCGGGCCGACGGAATCGCCCACTTTACGGCAACGCTGGCGTCAAGAACCAGCGTGCTCAACGCTCGCGATCCTCGCGAATCATCTCCTCAGCCGAGGGAAATGGGCCGGGGGTTAGAGGGGGTTTGGCTCGGAGTTCAGCCATCCGGTCGTAAAATTCCCGGCGGCGTTTCAGTTCCGCCTCGGTCGGTATGTTTTGCTGCAAAAGCGAAATGACCTCGGCCGCAATCGACTTGCGGTTGGCGCGGGCGCGCTTGCGAAGGGCTTTGTAAATGTCGTCGGGAACGTTTTCTACGTAGAGTGTCGCCATAGTATTTACCTAGGCATATTCTAGCATATTCCAAGGCAATCTGGCTCTTCACTGCATATCGCCCAGTTGTCCCGAC
Source organism: Acidobacteriaceae bacterium (assembly GCA_003136335.1). The sequence goes on from PLEA01000414.1 coordinate 15,552, forward strand.
ACGCTGACAAGCTGGGCATTGAGCAGTAGCCTCCGCTTGAATGGCGTAGAGAGAATTCCAAATATGCCTCAAGATAGGGAAACCGGTCTGAGAGCCAGTAGGTACGGCAAGAAATGTGCTCGGCTAATCGCCGACGCCATCGGTGCACAGATGCTTGGAAATAAGAGCAATGAATGCCTGTGGAATAATCAGCAAGTCCTGATCAAGACCGGTCATCACAAGACTCATTCCGTTGGCGTCTTGTATCACATGACCGAGAGGATTCAAGCCGTTCTCAGGACGTTTGAGTAGGCGGACGAATCATACCGAGTAATACGACTGCCGATTGAGCGTTGTGCGGCTATCATGAACGCGAAGCCAACGCGGAGCCTTGGGCCCTCCGCGAACAGAGTAGGAATGATACCTCGCAAAATATTTGAAGATGAGGGTCAAGTGGTCCAGATCGTGCGGATCGGAACCGCTTGGCGAATGACAGGGGAGCGCGAGGTCGGTAGTGTCTTAACACTGAGTTAAGACACCACACGCGAGGTCGCTTTTCTTGACACCTTCGCGCCTTCCCCTTTATCCTAAGTCTTGCTCCTTGCGGTACTTACGCCTCTTGGCGTGCTTCCGCGGGCCCTATCGGCAGATTGCCGCGGAGATTTCCAGATGTTTCTCGACATCAATGAATTGGAACGCCATCCTCTGGATTTTGAGGAGGAGTTTCAGCCCGATGCCATTGACTTGGGTGGCGAAGCCCGGCAGCGCACGCCGCTGAAGGCGTCCGGGCACGCAGAGGTGGTCGAAGAGCATCACGGCAAGCATCAGATAATCAAGGATATACGCCTCCGAGGACGACTGACGGCGGGGTTGGAGTTGGATTGCGCCCGCTGCGTTGAACCGGTGGCCCAGAATATAACGCGCGAGTTTGAATTACTTTACCGTCCGCTCGGGGCCGACGCTGGCCGCGACGAGCTTTCGGTGACCGACGCGGAAGCCGAAATCGGCTATTATCAAGGCGACGGCATTCTGCTGGAAGACGTTTTGCGAGAGCAGGTACTGTTGGCGTTGCCCTTGAAAGTCACATGCCGCGAAGATTGCAAAGGCTTGTGCGTGCATTGCGGCAAGAATTTGAATGAAGAACAGTGTTCTTGCACCACTGCAATGGAAGATCCGCGGTGGGCGAGCCTGCGAGAGATACGCAGCAAACTGGAACACTGAAAACCGCTGTCAGCCGTCAGCTTTCAGCTACAGACGCGCTGTCGATGATTGAGGCGTTAGTGGAAGTTAGGTTTTCGTAGTTAGCAACCGGCAATCATCATAGAGTTCAGGAACTGACAGCTGAAAGCTGACAGCTTTTCTGCGAGAGGAATTCAATACCATGCCTAATCCAAAACGGCGACACTCCCAGAA
>PLEA01000414.1:16978-20521 GCA_003136335.1 Acidobacteriaceae bacterium
ACCATGCCTAGCGTGATCGCGCTGGATGCGATGGGTTCGGATCGCGCTCCCAAGCCTGAGATTGAGGGCGCCATACAGGCGGCGCGTCAATACGGCGTGCGGGTGCTGCTGGTCGGCCCGGAAACTGTGGTCAGGGCGGAATTGGATCGCCACTCGGCGGCCGCGCGCCTGCCTATAGAAATCGTTCACGCCAGCGAAATCATCACCATGGAAGATAAAGTGGAGGCGATTCGCGCCAAGCGCGATTCCTCCATGCGCGTCGGCTTGCGTATGGTGCGCGAGGGACAGGCAGCGGGCTTCGTTACCGCGGGCAACACCGGCGCGGCCATGGCTACGGCGAAAGTCGTGCTGGGCGCGGTTCCGGGCGTGGATCGTCCAGCGCTGGCCGCGGTCTTCCCCACCGCACCGGGGAATCCTGCAATGCTGCTCGACGTGGGTGCGAATGTCGACTGCACGCCCCAGAATCTCGAACAGTTTGCGGTGATGGGCGACATTTATTTTCGTGCGATGTTCGGGAAGAAGGCCGGAACGGTGGGGCCGCGTGTCGGATTGCTTTCCATTGGCGAAGAGGAAAACAAGGGGAACGACCTTACGCGTCAGTCCTTCCAGTTGCTCAAACAGCTTCCGCTGAACTTTGTGGGCAACGTGGAAGGGCGCGATTTGTACAACGGGCAGGTCGACGTGATCGTGGCCGACGGATTTGTGGGCAATGTTGCGCTGAAAATTTCCGAAGGCGTGGCCAATCTGGTCCGGACGGCATTGAAGGAATCGCTAAAGGCGACCATCACGCGGCAAGTGGGAGCGTTACTCTCGCGGAGCGCGTTCACCGATTTCAAGAAGCGGCTCGATCACACGGAATACGGCGGCGCGCCGCTGTTGGGCGTGAAGGGCGCGTGCATCATCACGCATGGCTCGTCGAACGCCAACGCGATCAAGAATGCGGTGCGCGTAGCGGCGGAATTCTCGGAGCGCGGGATCAACGGATCGATTGAGCGCGGCTTGGCTGCGGTGCGGCCAGCGTCGGTTGAAATCGGGTAATTGAGTAATCGGGTAATTGTGTAATTTGGGAAAGCTCTTGGGTGCCCTTGAGAATTACACAATTATCAAATTACCCAATCGCCCAATTACTTCATGCCTGAAAACACAATTGCATTGCTGTTCCCTGGCCAAGGCTCGCAGTCCGTTGGCATGGGCAAAGATTTGGCCGAGAGGTATCCGGTCGCCCGCCGTACGTTCGAAGAAGCCGACGAGGCGCTCGGCTACAAGCTCTCCACCGTGTGCTTCGAGGGACCTGAAGATCAGCTTCGCCTGACGGAGATCACGCAGCCGGCGATTCTGACGGTGTCGATTGCGGTGCTGCGGGTGTTGGAGACGCGCATTCCCAAGCCCAGCTACGTCGCGGGTCACAGTCTTGGCGAATATTCCGCGCACGTCACTGCGGGGACTTTCAGCTTTGCGGAAGCCGTCCACACCGTCCGCAACCGCGGCAAATATATGCAGGAAGCGGTACCGGTGGGGGTGGGTGCGATGGCTGCCATCCTCGGCATGGATCCCGCAAAAGTCACCGCGGTCTGCCAGGATGCCGCGCAGGGGGAAATTTGTGAACCTGCCAACATTAATTCGCCGGAGCAAATCGTCATCTCCGGCAATACCGCCGCGGTGGAGCGCGCTGCGAAATTGGCGGACGAACGCGGCGCCAAGCGCGCCAAGCTGTTGCCCGTCAGCGCACCTTTCCATTGTTCGCTGATGAAGCCGGCGCAAGATCGACTGCAGGGCGATCTCAACGCTCTCAAGCTGCAAGAGCCCGTCTATCCTGTCGCGTGCAACGTGGATGCCGAACTGGTGACCGACGATCTGCGCGCCCGCGACACGCTTTTGCGGCAGGTCACGGGAGCGGTAAAGTGGGATGCATGCATGCGTTTGCTGATTGCGCAAGGCGTGCAGACTTTTATCGAAGTTGGGCCGGGCAAAGTGCTGTGCGGGCTGATGCGGCAGATTGATCGCTCGAAGACCTGCCTGAATGTCAGCGATGATGCTAGTCTGACGAAAACCCTGGAATCGCTCGGGCAAGCGCAGGTATAACGCCAGCGCAGGTGTAACGTTAGTGGAAAATCAGTTCGCACGGCGGATAGCTTAGCGTGTGATCCGACTTCTCTACCCACACCTGCGCGTGCTCCGTGCGGTCATTCACGATCACATCCACGACCACGCCGCTGCCACCACCGGGGCAGGCGCTCGCGCCATACACCTTCTGGGTCTTGATCAGGCCCCACTCTCCGCCAGGCCCCCAATCCCGATAGAAATCGTTGTATGGATATTTCGGATGTTCGTCGGGATGTTGTGCCCACTGCGGATCGTGCATCCAGATGCCATAGGCCGTCTTGTAATCCTGCTTCTGCAAGGCATCGAAGAAGTGGCCGACGATGCGTTCCTCCGGCCAGTAGCGGAACCACCAGCCCAGGGCCAGGACAATCACCAGAATCGCGATTGCCGAAATGATTCGCATCCTACGTTTCCGCGCTTTTTGCGGGTCGTACTCTTTGGCATCCAGCAGTGTCATACCTCTCTAGCATAACGGACGGAGGGGCATTGAGTAATTGTGTAATTTAGTAATTTTGTAATTTAGAAGCGCGTATGGCCGCGGCCTGAAAATTACACAATTACTAAATTGCCCGATTACTCAATGTTTTACAGGGTTCGTTTGAACAACGGAATTGCGATGCCCAGCGTGACCGCGGCGAAGATCGAGAGGAAGAGCATGTCTCCGCCAACCGCAGAAAGGGTTGTCTCTTTCAGCAGCAGGCACTTGAAGCCGTCTACCGCATAGGTGAACGGGTCGCACTTCGCAATCACGCGCAGCCACGGAGGAAATGCCTGGATGGGATAGACCGCACCACTGGGGAAGAACAGCAGTGTGTTGAGAATACCGAACATGGCGCGCGGAACCAGTGGATCTTCGATGCGCACCATCAGCAGAAACATCATCGTGTTGAAGGCCAGCGACGTAAGCACGATCATAATCAGTAGTCCGAGATCGGTGACGGGATTGAAGATTGTGCCTACCCCCGCCATCAGAGAGCCGATGATCACAATGATCACGCCCGTCATCACGGCCTTGATCGCGCCGGCGAGGTTCAAGCCCAGGACCAGTTCGAGCTTGGTGATCGGCGTGACTAGGTAGCCCTCGTGCACGCCGCGCGCCTTGTCGTCGATGTAGAGCATGCCGCCGCCGATCATGACCGACACAAACATCGCCAGCGCCAGCGAACCGGGCAGCAGAAACTTCATGTATTCGATGTAGGGATAGAGTTCGACGATACCGAGCGCGGTTTGCTGCAGAATGCGGGGGGAGACCGTAGGCTGGTTCAGCGAGTTGGTCAGATCCGTGAGTTCCGATTCGACCGCCGAGCTCATGAAGTTGTCGCTGTTGTCGACGACCAGAGCGATCTGCGGATGGTTCTGTTCATACACGCGCCGCGAAAACTGCGGCGGAATAATCACCGCGCCTTCCAGCTTGCCATTGCGCACATCTTCCATGGCCTG
>PLEA01000195.1 GCA_003136335.1 Acidobacteriaceae bacterium
AAGAATCTTTCGGTGACGGATGAGAAGTCGGGGCTGTTGAAACGGGCTTCTTACATTGATCTGTTGCTGGCGGAGAGTAAACGAGCGATTCAAAATGCGTCGGCGTTGTCGGTGCTGCTGCTGAAGTTCGGGAAGGCCGGGAGCATGATCAAGGAATATGGCGAGGCCGAGGTGCAGACGGTGATGGAGAGAGCGGGACAGCTGATCTCCGCGAATATTCGGTCGAACGATCTGGCGTTCCGCTATGACACGACCACGATCGCGATTCTGCTCGGCGAGACGGCGGAGAAAGAAGCCTTGTTGGCGGTGGAGAAGCTGAGAAAGATCGTTGCGGAAGTGCGGCTGCCGGCGAAAGAGGATGCAGGCAAGGGACCGTCCGCACTGTTTTCCGCGGGACTGGCGCAGGCCGTGATTCGCACGGAATATGATCCCGTGGATGTGGTCACGGAAGTGATCAATCGTGCGGAGCATGCGTTGGGACAGGCGATGGCGCAGGGGCCGGGGAAGGTCGTGGCGCTGGGGCCGGCGCTGGCGGCGGGAGCGGTGGCGTAGAAATTGAATTATTGAGACATTGAATCATTGAGTCAGTGATTTAAGTGAGTCAATGATTCGATAATTCGATCCTTGATTCAATCCTAGCGATGGTCAAATCTCTTCACACGCTGCTAAACTGACTGGTTTAGCTTGATCTCGTCTGCCATCTTGACGTTGGGAAGAGTGCTCCTCCAGGGGCTAAAGCCTGGCTGAATTGCGCTACCAGTTGCCGCGGCTGAAGCCGTGCCCTTCCCAAAACGTTTTGTGACGAGAGGGTCTGATCCAAATCTGAGTTCTGCGGGAAAAATCATGCTGAAGCCGGGTGATATTGCGATTGTGAGTGGGGCGCGGACGCCCTTTGGCCGCTATTGCGGCAAGTTGAAGGACTTTACCGCGCAGGAGTTAGGCGCGATTGCGGCGAAAGGCGCGATGGAGCGGGCGGGGATCAATGCCAAAGAGGTCGACCACGCGGTGTTCGGCAATGCGCAGCAGACCTCCGGCGACGCTCTGTATGGGGCGCGGCACGTGGGGTTGCGGGCGGGGCTGCCGATTGAGACTCCGGCGCTGACGGTGAACCGGCTGTGCGGGTCGGGCATGCAGGCGATTGTGAATGCGGCGCAGATGATTCAGTTGGACGAGGCGAAGGTTGTGCTGGCGGGCGGGATGGAGGCGATGTCGCAGGCGCCGTTTGTGATTCGCGGGCGCGATGGATTTACGCTGGCGCCGGGCGGGAAGCTGGAAGATTCGCTGATGGTGGCGCTGCTCGACACATATTGCGGACTCTACATGGCGAACACTGCGGAGCTTTACGGCGAGGAGCAGGGGATTACGCGGCAGGCGCAGGACGAGTTTGCGCTGCGCTCGCAGCAGCGGGCGGATGCGGCATATAAAGAAGGACGCATTCAGGAAGAGTTGGTGCCGGTGCCGCTGCGAAATCATAAGGGCGAGGCGACGGGAGAGTCGCTGACGGAGGATGATCACCGGCGTCCGCAGACCACGATGGAAGGGTTGGGGAAGTTGCGGCCGGCGTTTGGCCAATCCTCCGGAAAGCCTGGAACGGTGACAGCAGGAAACGCTAGCGGAATTGTGGATGGAGCGGCAGCCGTGGTGCTTATGTCGATAGACGAAGCGCGCAAGCGGAATTTGCTGCCGCTGGGGCGGATTGTGAGTTGGGGGATTGCGGGAGTTGAGCCGAAGGTGATGGGGCGCGGTCCGGTGCCGGCGACGAAGATTGCATTGCAGAAGGCAGGGCTGTCGCTGGACTACCTCGATTTGATGGAAGTGAATGAGGCGTTCGCGGCGCAGTATCTGGCAGTAGAGAAGGAGTTGGGATTAGACCGCGAGAAGGTGAACGTGAATGGCGGGGCGATTGCGCTGGGGCATCCGCTGGGAGCGACCGGGACGCGGCTGGTGATTACGCTGCTGTATGAGCTGCGGCGGCGGAAGAGGAAATATGGTCTGGCGACGGCGTGCATCGGCGGCGGGCAGGGGATTGCGATGATTGTGGAGACGCTGCTGAATTTCTAGCCACGGATTTTCATGGATTTGCTCGGATGGAAGGTGCTGGAGAAATGAATTAGCACGGGGGCGGAACGGTGAGCGGAATCAGTGCAAGCGATTGGCGGCGACTCTGGCTTTCGTTTGTGTACTCAATGGTCGCTGTAGTAGTCAGCGCTGTCATTGTTCTTGGACTTTCTACCATTGAGTCGCCAGAAACAGCTGTGACAACAAGCGGTGGTTCGAGGGTGGTGGAGATTGCTACGGGAGTTTTTGGTCTTCCGCTCGCGACGGGCTTTCTGTGTGTCGCTCTGGCTTTCGGCGAGTGGAGGGCATTCCATCAAGGCCGGATCTTGCTCTTGGTTCCCTTGATCAGCGTAGCGATTGACTGGTCCTTGATCTTCCTCATCCGGGAGTTCTTCCATCGAAGGACGTCACGAGAGTTAAAGTCAGAAAGCACACTGCACTTGGATAGGTGATCCTGCATGGTAATCAAGAAAGTTGGAGTTCTCGGTTGCGGGCTGATGGGATCGGGCATTGCGCAGGCTTGTGCTACGGCTGGATTTGATGTGACCGTGCTTGAGGTGGAGCAGAAGTTCCTCGCCAAGGGGTTTGCCGGGATCGAGAAATCTTTGGCGAAGTTTGCCGAGCGTCCGGTGGAGAAGGGCGGGATCACGGCGGAGCAGAAGGATGCGATCCGCGGGCGGCTCAAGGGCACGACGAATAGGGCCGACCTGGCCGACTGCGACATTGTGATTGAGGCCATCATCGAGAACGTGGAAGAGAAGAAAAAGATGTATGCGTCGATTGATGGCGTGGTGAAGAAAGACGCGATCTTTGCTTCGAATACTTCTTCGATTTCGGTGACTGAGCTTTTGACTTCGGTGAAGCGGCCGGAGCGGTTTATCGGGCTGCATTTTTTTAATCCCGTGCCGCTGATGAAGCTGGTGGAGGTGGTGCGGACGATTGCTACTTCCGATGATGTTTACAACACGGCCTACGAGTTTGGAAAAAAGCTGGGCAAGGTTCCGGTGCGGACGTCGGACAAGACGGGATTCATCGTCAACCGGCTGCTGGTGCCTTATTTGCTCGATGCGATCCGGGCTTATGAAGAGGGCGTGGGGTCGATCGAGGA
>PLEA01000408.1 GCA_003136335.1 Acidobacteriaceae bacterium
CGCGCCCGTCAGCGGCACCGTCTGCACCAGCGAGAGCGCGATGTCGCCGGTGCCCGGCGGCAGATCGACGATGAGATAGTCGAGTTGTCCCCACTCCACCAGCCCCAAGAACTGGCGAATGATCTGGTGCAGCATCGGCCCGCGCCAAATCACCGGCTTGTCGCCAGGATTGAGAAATCCCACAGAAATCACTTTCAGCCCATACGCCTGCAGCGGCTCAATGCGGTTCTCGCCAACCATGCGCGGCTGGTCGTTAACCCCCAGCATCAGCGGGACGTTGGGACCATACACGTCCGCATCGAGCAGGCCGACTTTGTGTCCCATCTTGACGAGAGCGACGGCCAGGTTCACCGACAGCGTGGTCTTGCCAACGCCGCCCTTCCCCGATCCGACGGCGATGATGGCATCCACCCCCGGCAGCGGTTGCGGCCCCTGCGGCGCCGGCCCTTGTCCATGCTGATGCGGCATATGTGCGTTCAAAAGATCACACTCCAGGAATGAATTTCGAAGATGAGATAGAATCCCAGGCTCGATTATACAGGCGGTGGGCGGCGCGGCAGACTCGACCTGCCGTTCGACCTTGGCGACAGAAATCTGACCCTACGCAAGAGTCCAGAATCTCTAGACGGCGGGTCCCCGGCGGGGTTAAGGTTCTGAAATGAGCCGAGTCACTAATGCAATTCTTGTTGCGCATGTCAGCGCGCGAGGCACCTCTGACCCGGAGATTGATTCAGTCAACAAATTCCTGCGAGAACGAGAGGATGGCGGTGGTGGCGAGTTCATAGAGGTAACGCCCCACGCGGGCGGGACGAAGCACATGGAGTGTCGCATATATCGGTCGGCGTTTAATCATGCCGATACGGAGGTCATCCTCACACGCAGTCGACCAAGCGCCTTGGCGAGACAAGGATGCGGTTCAGGTGTTCGTAAGAGAACAGGAGGAAGACGGCTTTTTACTTCGATACAACGGCCGTCTCTCTTCAGAAATGACGTCCTGATTAGTGCCCTTTATAGCCCCCGCGCGGGCTTTAAAGGCGTCATTCGTTGACACGACTCACGGCGCGGCTCGAAGCCGCGCCCTTTCAAAACCAAGGCGAAACCCCAGTATTCAGCGAACTGCCGAGCCCCGGCGTAGCGCGTGGCCTGCGGCACGGCTGAAGAGGTTGCGGAAGAAGTCCGCTTTTGCGTTGTTTTGAAAAGAGCGCGGCTTTTAGCCGCGCCGCAAGCCGTTCAAAATGAATAACGGCTTTAGCCGCTGAGGGTAGTATTCAAGCAAGAAGAAGAGTCTTTCCGCAACCTCTGAAGCCGTGCCCTTCCCAAAATCAATTGGAAATAACTTCTGGCCGTACCTAATCCGCCCAGCCAATCGTCGTCCCCAAACTAAGAGCACAAAAGTCAGCATCATTTGATGCTATAATCCATGCATGGAGCTTCTATGAGAACCACCGTTGCGCTGGATGACGATCTCGTACGCATGGCCCAGGAGTTTACAGGGGTGGCGGAAAAAACGGCATTGCTTCGTGAAGCTCTTAAAGCCCTCATCGAGCGGGAAAGCGCTCGCAGATTGGCGTCCCTGGGAGGCACGATGCCGCAATTGAAGAATACTCCACGCCGCCGGGCGGGGAAGAATTGATTCTCGCTGATACCTCGGTTTGGATCGACCATCTGCGTTCCGGGAACAAAGAAATGCGTAGACATCTTGACCAAGGGCAGATTGTCATCCATCCGTTCATCGTTGCCGAACTTGCCTTGGGATCGTTAAAGGAGCGCACGAAGACGCTTGCACTGCTGGACCTCTTACCGCAGGTACGGGTGGCACGACTGAGCGAACTGCGGCTAATGATTGAGTCGCGCCGGTTGTACAACCTGGGGATCGGTCTGACCGACGCACACTTAATCGCCTCTGTATTGATTGATTCGCCCACGCTTCTGTGGACAAGAGATAAGCGACTCCGCCAGGTCGCCGAAAATCTCGGCATTCACGCCAGTTTGCCCTGATTTCGCCGGCGACGGTGTTGTAGATGGTCAGGTTGAGACGCGGGATTGTTGCCGGCGGAAGGCTCTACCAAACGCCGATTGAGGTTTTTTGCGCACCCTCCCATGGAAAGGATCTTTCCCACTTTTCCACAGACCGAAATCCGCATACTTTCAAGCTCGTAAGAGAAAGCTCGTAACAGAAATGCTCGTAACAGGAATGTTCGTAACAGAAAAGGACGGCTTCCGTAATGAGGCAATGTCGGGTTGTCGCTTATCGCCGAAGCTGGATTTCACAGCGATTTTCACAGCGAAGATCAACGCGCCTTACGCCGCCGCTCCATTTCTGACCGGCGTATCTCGCGGCGCCTTCCGGCATCATCGTAGCGGCGCTGTTGCTCATCAGTCTCGGGAATGACCGGCGCGACCTTCAGGTGCTTCCCCGCGCCATCGATGGCCACAAATGTCAGGTATGCGGAGGCCACGTGATGTGCCGTATCGGCAATGTAGTTCTCCACGTAGACTTTCACGCCAACCTCCATCGAAGTGTGGAAGACGCGGTTGACCGAGGAGCGCAGGATGGCGAGATCCCCTACCCGCACCGGGACCAGGAAGTCGATGTGATCGACGGATGCAGTCACCACATAGTTGCGCGAATGGCGATGCGCGGCCATGGCGCCGGCCAGGTCGATCCAGTGCATCAGCCGTCCGCCCAGCAGGGCGGCCAGCGGATTGGCGTCATTCGGCAATACAATTTCGGCCATTTCGGACTGCGAATCCCGAACCGGGCGAGGCGTCAGCGTAACGTCTGTCATAGTTGTCTTTGTCTTCCTTATGGGCGAGGCCGCTATATCTTGAGCGCTGCTTTCAAATCTTCTTTTTCAAGTACGACTCCAGAAAACATTCCGCCATCTTCTGAATGCGTGCGTCGTCGTGCCCTCGCAGCCAGGTGCTTCGCGACAAATCAAATTCCAAGTCACCATGTGCGACGGGCCTGTGATCGCGTTCGCACGCATACCGAAGGATTAGGACTCGGGCAGGCACAGCCGCGACATCCTGTCCCTTGTTTCGCGCGGCCGGATCGGGCGGCGCGGACACCGCAAATCGCACCGCATCCCCAGGCCGCTCCCGTGGCGTCCAGCTACAACTGCTGGCGTATCCCAGATTGCAGAACGCTTCCAGGACATCTTGCGACGGAATTTCGCCTTCGTGCCCAGGCGCGGTACAGTGACCGCTCCATCCCGATCCCAACGGAAGCCTTGCAGGATGCGGCCACTTGCCATTTTCCAGTTTCGTCACCGGCATGAAATACGGGCAGGCCATTTCGCAGCTCTCAAACTTTAGAATTGTCGGGACTGGCAATTGTAATCAGTTGCAGGAGGTCTGGCCAGTAAACAGAAGGACGTGCGGCGCGCTCTAAGGTATCGGTTGTAGTAATCTCGTCTTCAGAGGCTGCTCGAACGTATGGACCGCATCACCACGCTCAACGAAATTCTGACGGAAAATCCCAAAGACGCCTTCGCGCGTTACGGACTCGCCATGGAATACTCCAAGCAGGGCGACTTCGACCGGGCGCTGGCGGAGTTTTCGATTCTGCTGGAAAGTCATCCGGAGTACACTGCCGGATATTTCATGGCAGCGCAAGCCCTGGTGCGGGCTGAGAGAGTTGAAGACGCGAAGAAGATGCTGCAGGATGGCATCGCCTCGGCGCGGCGCACCGGAAACTTGCATGCACAATCGGAAATGGAAGCCATGCTGACGGAGTTGGGGTAAGGGACGCGTCCTTCGACGGGCGTTATTTTGCCATCCTGCCCATTGCCCATTCCACCACGCTCGGGAATAGTTGATAGAACTTCACCGGCACATGCATCGTCCACGGAACAATTACTTCCCGCTTCTGCTTCAAATATCCGCGCAGGGTGGCGCGGGCCACGCGTTCGGCGCTGATGCCTCGAACCGAACCCGGACGCACCTTCTTCAGTTCATTTCCTCGAACCGCATTTTCGCTGAAGGCTGTCCGCACATAGCCGGGACAAACGGTAAGCACGTGAATGCCGTCATTTTTCAGTTCGACTCCCGCGGCCTTGCCGATGGCATTCAAAGCAAACTTGGTGGCGCTATAGGAGGCGTGAAACGGCAGCGGGATGTGGCCGGCGACGCTCGAAATATTAATAATCGTGCCACCGCCTTGCTGCCGCATGACCGGGATGACCGCCTGCATCGCCGATACTGCACCGAAGAAGTTGGTTTCGAACATTTCGTGGCAGGCCGGCATCTCCACCTCCGCAACGGAATCCATCAGACCGTGCCCCGCGTTATTGATCCAGACATTGAGCTGCTTGAAATGGTGCAGGGTAAGGGCGAGAACGCGATCGATCTCTTCGGAGTTGCGGACGTCGCAGGAAAGAGCGACGGTGCGTTCGGGATAACCGCTGCGGACGCGCGCCGCCTCGGCTCGCCCCGCATCGCGTGAGAGCAGCACCACGCTGGCTCCTTCCCCGGCAAAAACTTTCGCAATCGCCTCGCCGATTCCCATCGAAGCGCCTGTGACCACGACTACTTTCCCAACGAGTTCCATGCTCGGGTTGTATCCTCCGCGACACGGCAAGTCAAGATGCGCAGCCGCGCGAGTGCCGGAGAGTCGATGCTGGACGAACGGTGTTGCAGAAGCCGTGTCGTACAATCGAACAACCCGCTCGCTTCTACACGCCCGATATTGGAGACTTCGTGGCACTGCTTCCATTGTTTCCGCTCGACGTGGTCCTGCTCCCCGGCACTCCCCTGCCTCTGCACATTTTCGAGCCGCGATACAAAGAGATGATTCGCGAATGCCTGGCCAACAACGCGGCATTCGGGGTGGTGCGCGCTCTGCAAGAAGGCATCGCAGAAGTTGGATGCACCGCCGAGATTGTCAGCGTCACGAAGGAGTATCCCGACGGACGTTTGGATCTGGTAGCCGAGGGCCGCAAACGCTTTGAGGTGCTCGAACTGAACCGGGAGCGCACTTTCTTGCAGGCGGACGTATTGCTGGTGCCGGATGAAGAGGAACTGCGCACTCCGCCCCCGGAGGACAGAGCGAGGGCGATTCAGCTTCACTTGGAGATTCTGTCGCTGGCCGGGGCGGTGCAGGATCTGTCCGCAGCCAGTCCGGGCGCGCTTTCTTATTATCTGGCGGGCTCTCTGCCGCTCGATCTGGACTTCAAACAGAAACTGCTCACGATGCGAACCGAAACTGAGCGTATCCAGGCGGTCGCGGCTTATCTGGGAAGCATTGTTCCCAACCTCCGTCGAGCGGCACGGGCGCGCGAAAAGGCTGGTGGCAATGGGCATGCCGGCTAAGGGTGCGGGCAGGTCTTGTGTCTGCGGTGTCAGCTCTTGGGCGGCCGGGTGAGGGGCGAACGCGCGCTGATCACGGCGCGTATAATCTTGGAAAGTTTGATTGTGGGGGTTCCGTTCATGAGTAGTCTTCCGCGCACCCTGGGTGAGCTGCGCCGCAGCATTTTCTCTGAAGAACGTTTACGCACGCGCCGCGTTAAGGACGAACTTCGCGAGAACCTGACGGCCCGATTGCGTGCAAGCGGCGACGCTCCACTGTTTCCGGGCATTGTCGGATACGATGACACGGTGGTGCCGCAGATCATCAACGCGATTCTTTCGCGCCATAATTT
>PLEA01000525.1 GCA_003136335.1 Acidobacteriaceae bacterium
GAATACAACTCGCTGTTCGATTCCTTCTGGCTGGAGGGCGGCGAGACTCCCTGCGAAGTCGCGCGCCAGCCCCACGGCCGAATCGCCATCGCCAACGCAGACGCGGGAGCCTATGCCTACACCGACGAGGCCATCAATCAGGCATATCGTGCAGTGGGAGAAATCACAAAAAGCTAGCAATTCCGGGAACTCTGCAGCTACTCTTTCCGTCCGCCCCTCAATTGTCCAGCCTTGTCCAGCGCTTCTTGCGCCTGCTGTGTCATACCTTTCGCTTGGTATGCGTCCGCCAGAGCATTTTCCAATTCGGCATCATCGCCGCTCTCTTTCCGCTCTTTTGAATAAGAAGCGATGGCCTCGTCGTACTGTTTCAGTTGCGCTTGAGAGACCCCCATTCGGAAGTACACGCCTCTAGTCTGCGGTTCAAGACGCAATGCGGATTTGTACTCGTTGATGGCCGCCTCGTGATTATTCTGATCCGCGAGCGCCACTCCCAAGCCGGCATGGGCAGCCGCATTGTCCGGTTGCTGAGCCACCAGCTTCGCAAACTCTTCTTGCGCTTCTTTGGGTTGCTCTTGACTCAGATAGAGAGCTCCCAGGTCCATGCGGGCCCTCATGTTCTGTGGTTGCAGATCCAAAACCCGTTTCAACTCGCTTTCGCCCTCGGGAAATTGTCCCTTGCTCAAGTAAGCGTTCGCGAGTAAGTAATGTGCCGACGCATCCTGCGGGTTCTGCTGCACCTTCTTCTGCAACGCGCCGATCCTCCGATCGACATTCGCTCGCGCGTCCATCGCGGAGCCGAAATGCATCCCGGAGCCGCGCCATCGATGTATTCCCAACGCACTGCCGCCCACGATCAGCACCATGAAGAGCAGAACGCCAGTCCGACGGAGCGGCTTATCGTATTGCGGTGCGAGGCGAGCAATCAAAGCGCCCAAGATCAATCCGCTGACCAGCCCACCCGCGTGTGCCGCATTGTCGATGCCCGAAACCACGCTTCCGAACAGGACGTTAAAGCCGACGAAGAACAGAAGACTCCGCAACGTTCCCTTGATCGCGACATTGGGCAGCGAGAACTCACCCAGATAGAAGGACGCGATCAGCGCCCCGGCTAAGCCGAAAATCGCGCCCGATGCGCCCACGCTCAGCGTTCCAGGATTCCATCCCACGCTCGCCAACCCTGCCGCAATACCCGTGATCAGATAGATGGCAGCAAAGGTCGCGCGCCCGTAAAGCGATTCGCACAGCGCTCCCAGGTCCCACAGGCACCACATGTTGAAAGCGATATGCATCAGGCCGCCATGAAGGAACATGTAGGTCAGCAGCCGCCACCACTGGCCGGACAATGTAAACGGCCCGAAGTTGGCGCCAAAACGCACCATCACTTCCCCAGGGAAGTCCATGACCGAGCCGCTGGCTAGCGCCATCGCAAGAAAGATCGCCACATTAGCGCCGAAGAACACCTGAGTGAGAGTTATACTGCCGGCCTCGCGCCGCACCCAGGGAGCAGTCATTACGGGCTGCTTCACCTCGTCGCCGAGTTCGCCGCGCTGCGCAGCTTCGTGCTGCACACACCACTGACAGATCTTCCTTCCAAATATCAGGGGGGGAAGCTGCCGGCCACATCGAATGCAATTCGCCATAGGATCAATAAAGACTACCGCACCCAGCCAAGTTTTGGGGCGACTTGGCGGATTTAGAGAGTGTCCCCCTCGCGTATCAAGGGCGGGCGCGCCTCCCGCGTACCAAAGTGTCCAACAAAGCGGTTGTTCAGCCAGCGCTTATAGAAGTAGGATATCTTTGAGTTAAAATCGGCATTTTTCTCTCATGAGTCTGGATCCCGTGAACACCCCACATCCGCCTCGCGCTCCCGAAAGTCTGGAACGAGAAGAATCTCAACTGTGGCGATGGGCTCTGGGATTTCTGGTTTTGATGGCCGTGGCGCTCGCAGGGCTGCTGTGGGAGCGCCTGGAGAACATCCCGTTTCAGCTTCGCGCCATTCCCATTGGCGTGCTGGTTCTTTCCATCCTATTCGCGGTGTATGCCTACGGGAGACGACGTGAAGTCAGCGAGCTCAAGGGGCTGTTGCACGGATTGCGGGAGCACGTGGGGGCAGCGCCTTCCGAAGAGCAACTCGACCAACTCAGCCAGGTGATCCTGCGCTCCCAGCGCAACTTCAAGGAGCTGATCGACTCCTTTGATGACCCGGCGTGCGCAGTCTCGCTCGACGGCACCCTGCGAACGGTCAACAAGCGCATCACCGAGATGACCGGGAAAACTTACTCCGAGCTGATCGGGCGCAAAATCTACGATTTCGCGGAGGCGCCGACCCAAGAAGACGTGGAACGCGGTCTGGGGCGCTTTCTGGAGAAAAAGCGTTGGACGGGGACGGTGCAGGTCCGATTGAAGAATAGTGGGAGGCCACTTTATTTTGAATGTGTGCTCAATGGAATTGTGAAAGGCGATGAAGTAGTGGGCGTGAGCATGCTAGGCCGCGACGTGACCGAGCAACGCGAGAAGGAAATGCGCTTCACCGAATTGTTCGAAACCTTGCAGGAGGGCGTCTATTTCAGCACTCCCGAGGGGCGTTTACTCGAGGCTAACCCGGCACTGGTGGGCATGCTGGGATATGCAGAGAAGCAGGAGCTGTTGGCGGCGGAGACGGCAGCCTTGAATTTCGATCCGGGACAACCGGTTCTGGGGCGAGCCATTGACGATCGCGGAGGGGTGCGCACTCGTGAAATCAAACTTCGGCGCAAGGATGGCACGGCCGCAGTTTTTCTGGATTCCTCCCGAGCGGTTTGGGACACCTCCGGGAACATCATCCGCTATCAGGGAACTCTGGTGGACATCACCGAAAAGCGGAAGATGGAACGGCAATTGGCACAGCAGGAGGAGTTCCGCAAACGGCTGCTGGAGAGCTTCCCGGACCTCATTCTGGTGGTGGATCTGGAGGAACGCTATACCTTCGTCAGTTCCCGGGCTCGCGATCTTCTGGGCTATGAGCCACAAGACATGCTGGAAAAAAAAATCTCTGCCATGGAAGATCATTCGCCGGAGATGGCTTCTCTTTACCACGCCGTGGTTTCCGGCACGCAAGCCTTCGCGTCGGCGGAATATGGAGCACGGCACCGCGATGGAAGCTGGCGGACGATGCGCGCCGCCGGCAGCCAACTGGTCGATGGGGAGGGCAAGATCAGCGGAGTCATTATTTCGGTGCGCGATATTACGGTCGAACGAAAGCTGGAGCAGCAAATTGTGCAAAGCGAGCGCCTGGCGGCGATGGGTGCGATGATTGGGGGCGTTGCGCACGAACTGAACAATCCTCTGACCAGCATCATGGGCGTCAGCGAACTGCTGCAAGATACCGAGACCAACGAAACTTCCCGTAAGCAACTGGCCATGTTGCAGCAGCAGGCGCGACGCGCGGCGGAGATTGTGCAGAACCTGACGTATTTCTCGCGCCCACCCGCTCCCGGCAAGAGCAGAATCAATCTGGTGGAGGTGGTGGAGCGAACCTTGAACCTGCATGCTTATTCGCTGCGCAAGAACAACATCACGGTGGATTTTCTGAAAGAGGCCGGTGTGCCGTTTGCGCTGGGTGATCCCCACCAGTTAATGCAGGTCTTCCTGAATCTGATTTTGAACGCCGAGCACGCAATCCGTGAAGTGCGAGATAAGGGGACGCTGAGGATTCGGTTGGGCAAAGGGGACGATTCGGTGTGGGCCAGCTTCCACGACGATGGCCCCGGCATCCCCAAGGAGAATCTGTCGAGCATCTTCGATCCTTTCTATACGACGAATCGGCCCGGGCGCGGTACGGGATTGGGATTGAGCATTTGCAAGTCGGTGATGAAGGAGCACAATGGCAACATAGAAGCGGCCAATGCTCCCGATGGGGGAGCGGTGTTTACGGTTACGTTGCCGATATCGCCGGCGGGATGAGCTTCTCCGGCATCCGCGCGGCCGTTGCGAATCATGTCTGGACATGGGCGCCGGGCTTCGCCCTGGCTGTGACAGCCGAGGCGGCTGTCCCTACGTGAGTCTTTCCTAGCGCTCGACTGCCATGGCTACGGCATTGCCTCCGCCGAGGCAGAGGGCGGCGATGCCGCGTTTCACGTCGCGGCGAATCATTTCGTAGATCAG
Organism: Acidobacteriaceae bacterium; assembly: GCA_003136335.1. Next base: position 4,144 of record PLEA01000525.1, read on the forward strand.
CGTGACCAGCACGCGCGCGCCGCTGGCTCCGATGGGGTGGCCGAGGGCGACAGCGCCGCCGTTCACGTTGACCTTGTCGGGGTTCAGACCTAACTCGCGCATCACGCCCAGCGCCTGCACTGAGAAGGCTTCGTTGAGTTCGTAGAGATCGACGTCTTCGTTTTTCCAGCCGGTCTTTTCCCAGATGGTGCGGACGGCGCCGACGGGAGCCATCATCACCCACTTGGGTTCGACTCCGCTGGTGGCCTGGGCCACGATGCGGACCATCGCCTTCGCGCCCAGTTCCTTCGCGCGCCGCGCGCTGGTGACGACCACGGCAGCGGCCCCGTCGTTGACGCCGGGCGCGTTGCCGGCGGTCACTGTGCCGTCTTTCTTGAAGGCGGGCTTCAGGGATCGCAGCACTTCGATAGTGGTATCTTCACGCGGACCCTCGTCTTTTTCGAAAATCGTAGGAAGCGCGCCCTTCTTCTTCGCGGGAATCTCCACTGGAACGATCTGCGATTTGAAGCGGCACTCTTTCATTGCGGACAGCGCTTTGCGGTGAGAGTTCAGGGCGAACTGATCCTGCTCTTCGCGCGTGATGCCGTATTTTTCGGCGACGTTCTCGCCGGTGATGCCCATATGGTAGTCGTTGTAAATGTCCCACAGGCCATCGTGAACCATGGAGTCGACGATCTGCGCGTTGCCAAGACGGTAGCCCTTGCGCGCTTGAGGAAGGAGATAGGGAGCGTTGGTCATGGATTCCATTCCGCCGGCGACGACGATGGAACTGTTTCCGGTCTGCACCGCCTGTGCCGCGAGAGCGACGGATTTCAATCCTGAGCCGCAGACCTTGTTGATTGTCATGGCACCTGTCGCGGGAGAGAGTCCGCCGAAGATAGCGGCCTGGCGCGCGGGATTCTGACCGAGTCCGGCCGAGATCACATTGCCCATGATGCACTCATCGACTTGCGCAGGATCGATGCCGGCACGCTTGACGGCCTCGCGGACAGCGATGGCGCCCAGCTGCGGGGCACTGAAATCGGAGAGGCTGCCTTGAAATTTTCCCACGGCGGTGCGACAGCCAGAAATGATAACCACATCGTCAAAAGAGGCCATGAATCAAGCTCCGCGCGAAGATTTCGCGATTTTCATTATAGATGCAGCGGTGGGAGAATGCGTCGCAGGCAGAGTAAACGCGATCGCTGGCGTGGTTGAACGGAAGCGGCGTGATATATTTCGCCGCTTGTGAGTTCGACGCGAGTCATGATGTGCCCGCAGAAGGAGAATCAAGTACGACTTGACGTAGTCGGGGAAAAACTTCTTGACTTTTGCTTCCGAAAACTCTCCCAGTGTGACTTTAGTATCACGACTTGCGCAGATCGTTCGTCATTTTTTTCTTGACTTCATTTTTCATTAACTCTATACATCAACTAGTTGCAGTAGAAGACCGCTGCAACGTTTTCCATGAAAAATGGAAGGGAGAATAGGAACAATGGCAACCAAGAAAAAGGCAAAGAAGAAAAAGAAGCACTAAGAAAGTTCGGTACGAAGTCAAAAAGGGGACGCTCAAGAGCGTCCCCTAAGTTTTTTGAGGCCAGCAATCGTTTCAGGTTGTCTGGCTAATTGGGCCGGATGGCCACAGTCTCCAGTCGATGAGGAATCCGCTTTTCCTTTACGGGACATAGACTCCGATACGCACAGAAATTGCAGTGCATCCCGGGTTTCGCTTCGAAGATCCCATCGGCGATTCCCTGGGCCGCGGCTTCCACGCGATTGCGGGCGGCGAGCAGTTGTGGTTCGGTGCGAGTCGTGGTGATGGGAACGTTCTCTGCCAGATTGTAAAAAATCAGCGGCCCGACGACATATCCCCACTTCTCCCGGGCGGCGATGGCGTAGAGGGACAACTGCAGGCTCTCGTCGGCGTCTTCCTGATCGCGAGGATTACCGGTCTTGTAGTCGATGATGGCCACGCTCCCGTCGGGTCGCCGGTCGATGCGATCGATGCGGCCGACCACCGAGGACGGGCCCACGCGAATCTCAAAGGATTGTTCGGTATGGAGAACCTGCGCAGGCGGCAGAACTCGGGCCGAGGCGAGGAAAACGCGCAATTGATCGATGCCCTGCTGTTCGTAGAGTTCGTGCTGGTAGGTTTCCTGAATCTTGGCGTCGGCCAGATCGAGACGGAACAGGTCGATGAGCTCTTCGTCGGTCTTGGCGTGCCCGAGGTTTACAGAATCAAAATAAGTCTTGAGGATGCGATGGATAGCAGCACCGTATTGCATCGCGGCAGCTGGTCTGGCCGACAAGCGCCAGTCGCGGTCGAGCTTGAATCGCAATCCGCAACGCTCATAGGTATCAACGGCGGAGGCGCTGAGGCGAGTATGCAAACCGTCCAGTACCGGGAGCTCGAACCATACGTTCGTCTGCGACTCGGCGGGGTACTCGAGAGACGTTTCGGCAAAAATATCGAGGCTCGTCTGCGTGCCGCGTGCCGGGACCGCGGTCAGCCAGCGAGCCAGACTCTTGTCCTCGATTAGTTCGCGCATGTAACCGTCGGGATTCTTGTTGAGCTTGCCCTTTCCCTGCTTGGAGTAGATGTGCAGTGAGTCGCGGGCTCGAGTCATGGCGACGTAGAACAGACGGCGCTCTTCCTCTTTGTGAAGAGTCTGGTCGTCGGCCTCAGTGACCGAATCAGGGTCACGCAGTTCCCTGGGGAAGGCGACCAGAGTTTCCCTGTACGGACACGGAAACGAGTTCGAGTTGGCGCGGAGAATGAGGACGTGAGGAAACTCCAGTCCTTTGGCGCCGTGCACGGTCATGAGCCGGACAGCATTCTCAGTTTCGCTCGCTTCCAGGGGAATCACGCCACCAGCCTCGCGAAAAAGTCCGAGATAGTCGACCAGTTCTTCCAACTCTGTCGTCTTGTTCAGCTTTTTCTTTTCCCACTCCCTGACGAAGTTGAGGGCCGCCTGAAGAATGGGCGACGACACGTCGAGTGCAAACTGCCGGACGATGATGTCGAACGCGGAGCGAGCTTTCGCTTTCACGTGGCGGATTTCATCTCGAGCATTCTGCACTGCGGACAGAACATCGGCACCCCCATCGACACGATCGAGCGCGGACGAAAGAGGGACGACGTGGGCTTCGCGGTTGTCCCGGGCAATTGCACGCATGACCTGGCGAAGCTGTTCGGGATTCACATGAAAGCTGGGCAGCGCCGCTACGCGAAACAGGCTTACGTCATCGCCGGCGGAGACGATCGCGTGAAGGCAGGCAAACAGATCGCGAGCCTCGGGCGTATCGGAGATGTCCATGCTCTCGATGACGAACGGGACACCGGCTTCGGCCAGTTCATGGACGACGTCGTCGCGCTGGTAGTGCGAGCGATAGAGGATGCCGAAGTCGGACCATTTGCACTTGGACTTTCTTTGCGCGTCGCGGATGAAGCCGACCACGTCGGGACCCTCTGTGTCTTTGGTGGTCAGAACCACCACCGACACCGGCGGGCTCAGCAACGGCGTCCCTGCTTTTGCGGCTTCTTCCTCGCGGGCGGACTGGAGCGGAGTACGCCGATGGGCTGAGGCCGCGCCGGAGTGTCCGCCGAATAAAGGCGGGTTCTTGTCGATCAGAGCGAAGCCGCTGCGCAGGATCGGAGTGGTCGAACGGCGATTCTTTTCGAGGACTACTCGTTTGGCATCAGGAAAGTGCCGATTGAATAGCTCGAAAGCCTCGCTGGATGCCCCGCGAAATCGATAGATAGACTGGTCTGGATCTCCGACGGCGAAGATATTGCCATCTGGTCCGGCGAGGCGGGCGAGAATCTGAATCTGGGCGAAGTTGGCGTCCTGAAATTCGTCGGCGAGGATGAAGCGGGCGCGGGACTGCGCCTCGGCGAGAACAGTTTCGTCACCGTGCAACAAAGCATGCGCACGCGTAATCATGTGGCTGAAGGTGCCGAGATTCTCTTCCGCCAGCCAGCGCTCCATGGTGGTGAATACGCAGGCAATCTCGCGGCAGCGGCCGAGAACCTCGGCGTCATCGAGAACGTTCTTGGATTTCGCGACGCGCGGGATGGGGACTTCTTTGCGCTCCAGGCGTTCCACGTACTGCGCGTACTTTTCAGGCGTAACCAACTCGTCGTGGCAGCGGCTCACAAAATCCAGCAGGTCGTTCAGGAACTGGGCAACATTGGCCGCGCGGACGTAGTGTTCGAGATGCAGTTCGCGGATGCGGCGGCGCAGAAAGATCCAGAGATCTTTGTCGTCGAGGACGCCGAAATCTTTGTGGATGCGCTTCAGCATGTCCAGGCAGTAGTCGTGGAAGGTGGCCGCGTTCACTTCCTTGCCGCCCAGCAGCTTGCGCACGCGCACGCGCATTTCGTTGGCGGCGTTCTTGGTATAGGTGAGCGCGAGGATCTCGTGGGGATAAGCGTGGCCTTCGCGGACCAGGCGTTCAATGCGTTGAGTGAGGACCGAAGTCTTGCCTGTGCCGGCGCCCGCGACGACCAGCATGGGTCCGTGGACGTGCTCGATGGCTTCGCGCTGGCGATCGTCGGGAGTAAATGGAGTCGGACGGAGGGTAGACTTCGGAGACGGCATTGGGAGCAGGATACCACTTGCCGAAGTCGAGGAAGAGGCCAGCCAGCGGTAGAGCCTGAACTGTGCGTTGACAAATAACTTCAGACTGCGGCGATGGATTCCGTACATTTCAGATACTGCGCTACGGCTTCTTCAAAACGAGGTCTGGCAGTCTGAAATTCCCTTTCCCAGTCCTCATCAGCTTTGTTTATCCTGTCAATTTCCTCTTTGACCTTACGGATAAGACTTAGACGAACCTCCGCTGTGATGACAAGCTCCTCACCTTTCCCTTCGGATGGGTCGTAGTCGAGCTTTATGCGATTGCATGTGGCACAGGCGGGAACCAAATTATCAACGTTCCATCCCCGATTACGATACCTGCAACGGGGCAACAAATGGTCAATGGTAGTCTTTGAAACGCCATAGGTATCCAGCAGGGGTTTTCCGCAAGAGGCGCAACAGCCGCTATCTCGAATGAACGCTTGGAGTGCGTTGCAATTCCATCCTCCTTTGAAATAGGGCGCAGCCTTGCTTAAATCCCTCGCAATTGCTTCCAGTTCTTTTTCAAATGACATCGCGGTCTCCTTAAATGGACGACTTGACACCGTCTGGCCCGACAAACCCTAGGCATTCGCATCAACTTCGAAACTGCCGAAGGTATTTCCCTCAGGGTCCACAAGGTAACCCTGCCAGCAGGTCTTAGGCACTGCGAACTTGGGCAGTGCGACAATACCACCGAGCTCTAGTATTGTTTTCGCAGTTGCGTCAAAATTCCCAACTTCGAGCGAGCAGCCAAAAGCATTGGTTCCATTTGAGGTGGTGGCGTCTTAGCGGGACGCTTCAGTAATCCGCCCCTGGAGCCGCCGGTCTCTATCGTCCAGTATGGAATCAGAAGTCCCTTGACCTCAGAAAACTTCCACCCGAACACTCGGGAATAGAAATCGGTCGCACGCTTGGGATCGTCGGCCTGGATTTCGAAGTAGATGTGACCTTTGTTCATAAGCAACTTTCTCCTGCGGCCCGCTCAACCGGCGAGCTGGGAAATTATGATCGCGGTGGCGGCGATGGCGGCGGTTTCGGCGCGCAGAATCGTGGGACCCAAGGACGCGGAGAACCATCCGGCCTTCTGGAAGAATTGCAACTCGTCTTCGGTCCAACCGCCCTCGGGACCGATCGCCAGAAGAATCTCGCTTGCCGGATGCGAGGCGAGAACGTCACGCAGAAAAGTCCCCTGTTCCGATTCTGCGAGCACGATCCGCAGGGCACCGTGCATGCTCGCAGCGTCTGTCAGTTTGATTGGAGCGGCGATCTCGGGCGGGGCTGCGCGACGCGATTGCTCGGCGGCCTGGAGCACGATCCTGCCCCAGCGTTCGGCGCGTTTCACCGATGTAGCGGCCAGGTGCGCCTCCGTGCGGCGGGCGATTACGGGCACAATTCGGGATACTCCGAGTTCGGTGCATTTCTCGATCGCCCATTCCATGCG
>PLEA01000584.1 GCA_003136335.1 Acidobacteriaceae bacterium
GGATCGACGCTGCGTTCTTTCAGATAGAAGGCCGGCCGCTGGGGGTCTGCCAGCGCGGGTTCCAGTTCAGCCAGGGGAACGGGTAACAAGCTCGCAAGGGTGAATCCCGGCCGCTCGTAAACATGTTCCGGAGGCGGAAACACGATTGTCCCATGATCGCGCAGATCGACGTGCATTCCCGATTCGAACTGCAGTTCCTGCGCAAACTCGGGATACATGCGAGCGCTGGCGATCGCAAGAGGTTGCAGGGCGGCAGGAGTCTCCAGGCTACAGTCGACCAACATCCCGCCGGCAGCATGGGAGGCTTCGCGGCCGGGTTCTCCGCGCTCGACTACCAAAACAGTGGCGCCACGCTTGCGGAGCGCGAGGGCCAACGACAGGCCGATGATGCCTCCGCCGATGATGATTGTGTCCCAAGTCTTCACCTTGGCATTGTAAAAGAGCGAAGGCGGAAAGATGGGAAGGTTGCATTTGTGGACTCGCGAACGGGATGGGAGATGACAGACCGAACGCGGCTGCATAAAATGGCTTGCATGAAGAAGCGCTTTGTTATTGGGGCAGTGCTGGTAATGCTGGCGATGGCGGGAGCGGCGGTCGGGCAAAAAGATAAGGACAACGAACCGACGTCGTTTCTGTATTTCCTGGTCATCAAGGACGACAATGGGAAGCCAGTGCGAAATGCCGCAGTGATCATGCATGCCGTGAATGAGAAGGGCAAGCAGGAACGCGGGGACATGGAGTTAAAGACCGACCCGGACGGGAAGACGAGTTTTGACGGCATCCCATATGGAATGTTGCGCGTACAAGTGCTGGCCACGGGATTTCAGACCTTCGGGGAAGACTACGATGTCGAGAAAGCGAAGCTGGAGATCACGATTAAGCTGAAGCGGCCGCAGGGGCAATATTCGGTGTATGACGATCACGCCAAGGACCCGAGCGCGCCGCCCAAGCAAGATCCGCCACCGGATCAGAACAAGAAGCCGAACTAGAACCCGCGCCGCTTCGTAACAGACGCTTGGCAAATTCCGTCACGCATCGCCTGGTTAGCAGTTGTGCGGTAAGAATACTTTTAACGATTGGGGATGTGATGGACTACTTACTGAAGACCGAGCCCTCAACGTATTCATTCGTGGACTTGCAGCGCGAGAAGACGACCACTTGGGACGGTGTCTCAAATCCCGTAGCGTTGAAGCATCTGCGCGGAATGAAGCCGGGCGAACGGCTGGTCATCTATCACACCGGAGATGAGAAGAGCGCGGTGGGGACGGCGTCCGTCGTCTCGGTCGATGTAGCTGACGCGAAGAACCCACAAGTGAAGATCAAAGTGGGACGTGCCAACCCCAAACCGGTGACTTTGGCGGAGGCGAAGGCCAACCCGTTATTTGCGGAGTCTCCGCTGGCGCGGCAGGGAAGGTTGAGTGTGGTGCCGCTGAACGACGCGCAGTTTAAGTTTCTCACGGGTGAGTAAAGTCAAAACCGCCACCCCTTCGGCTTCGCTCATGGCAGGCTCTAACGGGGCAAAAAGCGCGACGTTAGGATGGGGCACCCACTCATTCCTGATTTCGGTTCTCGTCTGACCCGGTACGAACTTTAGGACGTGCGGGTCTCGCGGCGGATCAACGTAGAGTCCAGTAAGTAGCCGACACCCAGGGCGAAGGGGATGGCACCGAAGGCGCCCGCCACTAAGGCGTCGGGTTCGACTCTCGCGACGATGGTAAAGGTCAGCATGTAGCCGACCGCGCCCGCGATTAACAAAATTCCAGCACGGCGGGAGTGGGCCGCCTCGGTAAGATCGGGCTCAATGGGGACGCTGACGCCCCGCTGCATGGCCGCCAGGCGCTCTTCCGTGCGCAGTTTGCGCACTCGATAAAACGTGTACATTCCCAGGACTGCCGTGGGCATTCCGAAAATCATGATCACTGCTGCGAGACCGGTAATTCCGTCCATGGTGGTTCTCCTTCCTGTTAGATTCGGCTTCTGTTAGTGCCACGCTACAGGAGCTGAAATTGCTTTCAAGGAAAGATACGGAGAACGTCGCTTGAAAGTTCCCTATGCGGCCAACTCACGCCCGAGTGGATGCTTCCAAGCAAGGGAAGCGGGCTGCCTGGCATTTGCGGGTCGTCCCTTTGGAGACAAGATGAAATCCGAAAAGTTGCACTGGATGCGGTATATGGCGGGGGCTACCTGCCTTGCGGTGCTTTTTTTTGCCCAGGCACTCTGGTCGCAGGAAACGAAGGAAAAGGTCACGGTAGACGATGTGGACCGCAACTTCATGGTCCGGCTGCCCAAAGGTTATGATGCGCAACAGCATTATCCGGTCGTGATCCTGCTGCATGGTATGAATCAGGACCCGGAGGACATCGAACGGCTCACTCGGTTCAACGAACTGGCGGATAAAGACGGCATTATTGCCGTTTATCCCTTTGCCTTGCACGGCCGGTGGAACGTGGGGGTTCGACCGCAAGAGCGCGGGCCGACAACCATGGGGCCCGGGAGAGGTGGACGTCGCGGCGGCGGTGGTTATCCAGGGGGCGGAGGCGGCTATCCCGGAGGGGGTGGTGGATACCCTCGGGGCGGCGGACAACAGCAACCTCAGGGTGGTCAGCCGAGCGAGGAGAAACGGGCGGCTCCGGCCGATGACCTTGCTTTCTTCAACCAGATGCTGGACCAGATCGGGACCAAGTTTTCGGTGGATGCTTCGCGAATCTATGCGGCGGGCCTGTCCGAAGGCGGCTTCATGAGCCTGCGCCTGGGTTGCGCCCTGGGCGACAGAATTGCGGCGGTTGCTGCAGTGGGTGCGGCCATGCCGAAGACCATGATTTGTCTGCCCTCGCGTCCGGTACCGCTGGTGATGATTAACGGTACTTCTGACCCGGTCGTTCCCTATGGCGGTGGCACCGAGCACAACATGAGTCTGGCAACGGTTTCTGTGGAAGATAGCGCCAAGGCGTGGGCGAAGATTGACCGCTGCGAGGAAAAGCCGGAGAAGAGCAAGTTGTCGGCGCGGGAGAAGGGCGGCATGGAAACTAAAGTCGATACCTACAACGGTTGCCAGCAAAACGCGGCGGTTGTTCTCTATAGCGTAAAGGGCGCGGGCAATACCTGGCCCGGCGGAGAGCAATATGAAGTCGAGAAAACGATCGGGAAGACGAGCCAGGATCTGAATGCCAATGAGGTGATATGGAGTTTCCTGGTGACGCGAAAGCTTCCCGGCTCTGGAGATCAGAAATCCGGTGATCAGAAATAGAGAGACTGAGGAAGCCTATCAGGCGATGGACTCTCTCAATTCGCGGCGCAGGATTTTGCCTGAGGCAGTCTTGGGAACCGAGTCCACGAAGTGGACCTCGCGTGGTTGTTTGTAACGGGTGAGGCGGTCGGCGACGAAGGCGCAGAGCTCTTCTCCGAGCTTGTGACTCTCGACAAAGCCGTCGCGCAAGGCGACGAAGGCGACCGGAATCTCTCCGGCTGCGGTGTCTGACCGACCGATTACGCCGCACTCTTTCACCGCTGGGTGTTCCATAAGGACCGCTTCGACTTCGGCGGGGGCTACGGGAAAACCCTTGTACTTGATCATTTCTTTGCGCCGGTCTATGACGCGGTAGAAGCCTTCGCGGTCGCGGGTGACGATATCGCCCGACCAATACCAGCCGTCTCGCAAAACCGCGGCGGTGGCTTGCGGTTCCTTCCAGTAACCCAGCATGAATTGCGGCCCGCGCATAACGAGTTCTCCGGGCTGGCCAGAGGGCGCTTCCGTCAGATCGTCGGGAGTGTCGGCGGGATCGATATCGGTGTGCGACAGCACGCGGCAGTCGGTTTCGGCCACAGGATGCCCGATGGAGTCTGGACGATAGAGCTCTGGTTCGAGGAAGCCTACATGGGTGACGGGCGAAGCCTCGGTCATGCCGTATCCCTGGCATATCGGAATGTTGGTAAGCGACGTGAAGCGGCGGGCAAGATCTGGAGCCAGCGGCGCAGCTCCGGATTTGACCCAGTGAACCTGATGATCGCGAGGGAACTCGCCCGCCTCGGCCGCCTGGCAAAGCGTATTGATCGCGGGCGGGACCAGAGGCATCATGGTGACGGCTTCGTCGATGAGGAGCTGCGCGAGTATGGGTACGTTGAAACGCGGTACCAGTACGAGCTTCGCGCCCAGCAACAGCGCGGGATTGAGAACCACATTCAGGCCGTAGATGTGGTAGAGCGGAAGACAGCAGAGAATATTGTCGGCGGAATTAAGCTTGGTCGCATTCGGGCCGAGCAACTGATACACATTCGCGACCAGATTGTAGTGCGAGAGCATCACTCCCTTAGGCAGGCCCGTGGTGCCGCTGGAGTAGGGAAGTGCGGCGAGAGTGTTTTCGGACGACCGATCCGGCTCGCGATAAACTGCGGTTACCGGGTTCAGCAGGTTGGAAAACGGCTCGGAGCCGGGCGCGGGCTGGCGCGTGGTGTAGACGCGGCGGAGGTTGGGCAATCCTCCCAGATTGATGCCGTCGATAATCGGGCCATCGGTGATCAAAAGGACGGCGCCGGAGTTTTCCAGTTGATAGCGAACTTCGCGCTCGCGGTAGGTTGGATTGAGCAGAGTAGGAATCGCTCCCGCCAAGGTGGCAGCGTGGTATGCCACACAGAACTCCCATGAGTTCGCCAGGAAGATGGCGAGGACGTCGCCGGGCTTGACGCCAGTGACGACCAGGCTGCGGGCCACGGACTCGACGCTGTCACCATATTGGGCATACGTCAGGCGGCGGCCGCAAGAGGCATCAACCAACGCGGTCTTCTGCGCATTGCGGCAGCAGGAGTCGAGCACTAGATCGTGCAGAAACAGGTTCTGGGGGTCAGCGTAAAGTTGCGTGCGAAGCATTCCGGGAGAGATTGTAATGGAAAGAGCCAGATTCGAACGAGACAGACCCAGATGAACGCGACCCAGATGACCCGGTGCTAGCTGGCCAGCTTGCGCAGGAATTCCTGCTCGTCCATGCGGTACTTGAACGCTTTACGGCCATCGATGAAGACGACGGGAACTTCATCGTTGAACTGGCGGCGAAGGTCGGAGTCAGAGTCCACGTCGACGTCGTGCCAGGTGAATCCTCCACGCCGCGAAAGCTTGCACAGGCTCTCTTTGACCACTTCACACAGGTGGCACCCCTTGCGGGAATAGACCACGACATTGCGCGACTCTGGCATCGGGGAAAATTCTAGCTCGGGGAAACGGCGTTTTTCCAGTCGCAAAATGAAACGGAAGGACATACCAATCCGGTTGAAGGTCTGGTGGCCGGACCACGGGTCGGCTGAGATTCATGGCATCGGGAATACAACGTTGGCAGATGGCTGTTAGTGTGAAAAAAATCAAAACTCCTTTCCCCAGCCACGTTAAAATGATCGCAGCGCTACTCGCCTGCTACTCGCGGGTCGCCAGTGATCAGGAGGAGCGTTATGGAGAAGGTTAGGCTCCCGCTCTTTTTTCTCGGGTTAGTGCTCGCGGCGTCAATCACGCTATCTTGCGGCTCTGGCACAAACTCAAACCGTTCTCTCCAATCCGTCACTCTTAGCCCCGCCACTGCCGACGCTCAGGATTATGACAACGGCCCAGTGCAGTTCGTCGCCACCGGCCACTACAGTGTTTCTCCGCGAACAGCCACTCCGCTTTCAGCCTTTTGGGGTACGTGTTACCAGAATGCAACCACCACCGCGATAACTGTCACAAGCGAAGGCCTTGCCAAATGCGCCAGCGGAGCGGTCGGGATCTATACGGTCTGGGCGGAAAATCCCCCTTTGCCCAACGCGATGTGTGATGCAACCACAGCGTGCGGGGGAGGCTGCTTTGTTGTCGGTAGCGCACAGCTCACTTGTCCCTAAGCAGAGTTCCAGGCTAAACGGACGCCGGGCTGATGGCGCCCGCTGGAAGGCTGAGGCGGTAGAATCCCTGCATGCAAGATCCTCAGGCAAAACCTCTTCATGGCAAGACTGCGCTCATCACCGGCGCTGCCCGACGGTTGGGACGCGCGTCGGCGCTGGCGCTGGCACGGGCGGGAGCAGACGTTGCCATTACTTTCAGGAACTCTTCGCGCGAGGCTCGGGAAACGGTCGTGGATCTGTCGGGGTTCGGGGTGCGGGCGTTTGCGCTGCGCTGCGATGTGACCGATGAGGCTAGCGTTCAGGCGATGATGAAGGACGCGGGGCGCGAATTGGGCCGCATCGACATTCTGGTCAA
>PLEA01000640.1 GCA_003136335.1 Acidobacteriaceae bacterium
AAACCCTTATAGTATACCCATTTGAACCCTGCGACCGGGCCGCTTCTCCGGGCCGATGCCGATACCACCGTTGAGGGCTTCCCGTATTAGACGCATAAACCGTCGAAACCGTTTTATGCTCCCTGATTTAAGTGACGTACCGACATGGGAACCGCTGGCGAGGAATTAAAAAGCTTACAGTGAACTGAAGAACAACCCGCTCTTGGGTTCTGGATCAATGCTCACCCACCGGAAGGAAACTTTGGAAGATTAATCTCTACCACGGAGGACTTACTTCGCCTCGTACACTGTCTTCCCGCCCACCACCGTGCGCAGTACCTTGGTCGCCAGTATTTTTTCTGGCGAGGCCGCCGTTACGTCACGGTCGAGGACGATAAAATCCGCCAGCATCCCCGCGACCAGCTTGCCTTTTTCTTTTTCCTCGAATTCGGCAAAGGCCGAACCCGTGGTGTAGGCGGCGATCGCCTGATCCATGGTGAGCCGCTGCTGGGGGAAATATTCCTGCTTTCCATTCTCGCTCTGCCGCGTGACGGCTGCGTAAAGCCCGCGGAATGGTGTGACCGGTTCCACCGGAGAATCCGTGCCAAAGGCGAGCGTCACTCCTTTATTCAGCACGGCCAGCCAGGCATATGAAGTTGCCGCCCGCTTCGGTCCCAGCCGGTCCTGGGCCCAGCGCATATCGGTCAGCAAATGACTGGGCTGCATTGAAGCAATGACTTTCAGCGCTTTGAACTGGGCGATCTGCGCCGGCGTCGTGACCTGCGCGTGTTCGATGCGCAGGCGAAATTCTTCGCCTCCATCGGGCGCTCTCACGTGAGCCTCGCGCGCGGCCTTCTCGGCTCCGGCAAAGGCGTCGAGCGCCATCTGCACGCCCTTGTCGCCAATCGCGTGAAAGCCGATTTGGAAGCCCGCCAGCACGCGTTCCGTGGTCATCTCATTCAACTTGGTCGCATCGTATCGCGGCAAGCCGGAGTTCTTGGGATCATCCGCATAAGGTTCCAGCAGCGCTGCCGTATGCGATCCCAGAGAGCCATCCATGAACCCCTTCAGCATCCCGGTGTGCAGCATTAAGTCCGACTGCGGATGCGATTCGCGTTTGCGACTCAAATCCTCCACCGAATCGTCAAACGGCAGCCATTCCGTGATGCGCGCCGTCAGCTTGCCTTCTTTTTCCAGCTCTTCGTAGGTCTGAAAATTCTCCCAGACCGGCGAATAATCTTGCGCGGAAGTCACCCCATGCTCGGCCAAATCCGCTAGCGCAAGTTCAAGACCCTCCCGCCGCAGCCGGTGGGTCGGCTTGGGAATCACTTCCAGAACCGCTGCCTGCGCCGTTTCCCGCAAAATCCCGGTGGGCTCGCCATTCTGATTACGGTCGATCTTCCCGCCCTGCGGATTGCGGCTGGCTAGAGTGACGCTTCCCAACTGCAAGGCTCGCGTATTGGCCACCGCGATGTGCCCGTCGATCCGTCCCAGAAATACGGGATGTCCGTCCGACACTTCGTCCAGATCCCAGCGCGTGGGCGTCACTTTTACCGGCCAGAGCGTTTCGTCCCAGCCTGATCCCAAAATCCAATCCCCGGCCTTCGACTCTTCGACCTTCTTCGCGACTCGCGCGCGCAGTTCGTCCAAAGACTGCACGCCAGTCAGATCGACGCTCAGCTTCGTCGCTCCCGCGTCGTCAAGATGGAGATGAGCGTCGTTGAATCCCGACATGAGGAAGTGTCCACCCAGGTCGACCACCTGAGTCTGCGGCCCTTTCAGCTTCTCCATGTCCGCCATCTTGCCCACCGCCTGAATGCGATCGCCGCGCACCGCAATGGCTTCCTCGCGCACAATCGAACTGAACTGCGCGTTCGCAGGCACGCCCGTATAAATATTCCCGTGTTCGAAAATAATGTCCGCCTTCGGCTTCGCATCGGACGTTCCACTGTCAGCAGAATTCTGTGCTCCGCATGTCGCGCCAAGCACGGCGAGCGAAAACAGCAAAATCCCTAAGCTCCAGCCGCGAAGCGGCAGCACGTGAAAGCCCGGCACGGAAGTGCCGGGGAATGCAGCGATAGGCACGCGAGTCCCGCAGGGACGACACGCATTCTCAAGTGCACTTTCTTGCGCCCGCTGTCTTCCACCACCTCGCCGCATCAACATTATGAAGTCCTCCTGACATCCGACTCGTTCCCCACCCCAGCCAGCGCAAGCATCGTCAGCAAAATCCGTTTCAACCCCAGCTCGCGTCCGTTGGAATCAAACCACTCCTGCAACGTGTGTGCACCGCCGCCCGATCCGCCGCCGCCGATCGCAATCGCTTCCTGTCCCAAGGACAACGGAACATTCGCGTCCGTCGACGCCCGCTGAACTTGCGCCGCATTGGACAATTGCGTGTCCACCGCGCGCACCACCTGCAAAATCCGCGCCCCCGCCCGCAACTCCCCTGCCGGACGGTTCCCAATTACCACCACCTCGCAACTCACCCCGGCCGGTCGCTTCTGCGCGGAAGACCGCATCTCGGCGGCAACGGTTTCATCTTCCACCGCGCGGTTCAGCGCCAAGCGCAGCGACTGCTCCAACCGCTCCATTTCTGCCATGGACGTCGAGCGAATATCCACCCTCATGCTGGCTGACTCGGGAATCGAATTTACCGAGGTTCCGCCGCGAATCACTCCGATGTTGAATGTCGTCTTGGGCGTGCTCGGAACCGGCGTCGCCGTAAAAGTTTCGATCGCCCTGGCCAGAATCACAATCGGATTGGGCGCGCCAAAATCGCTCCACGAGTGCCCGCCCGGTCCGCGCACGATCACTTCAAACCGGCGGCTGCCCAATGCTTCGGCCACAATCGTATCGGCGCCCGCGCCGTCGAGCACGAGGCTGTAGGCAATCGAATCCTTCCAGCGCGGCGTCGAAAAAATGTGCCGCATGCCGCGCAGATCGCCTTCGCCCTCTTCGCCGACATTGCCGATAAACACAAACGGCAGCGCGTGCCGGATGCGCACCGTCCTCAGCAGCGACGCGATCCCCAGCAGCGCCGCCACGCCCGCGCCATTGTCGGAAACTCCCGGCCCGTAGATGCGGCTTCCCTGCTGCCGAATATTCAGCGGCGTGTTTGCCGGAAATACCGTATCAATGTGCGCGCTCAGCGCCACATATCGCCGCCCAAAGCCGGGATGCGTGCCGAACACGTTTCCCACGTCGTCGATGCGAACATCGTCCAACCCGACTTCGCGAAAGCGCTCGGCCAGCCACGCCCCGCGCGCCGACTCGCCAAACGGAGGCGCCGGAATCCTCGCCATCTCCATCTGCCAGTGCGCCAGTTGCGGCTCCTGCGTGCGCAGCCAGTTAAATGCCGACCGTACCTCCGGCGAAGCCGCCAGGCGCGCCACCTCCTGCTGCACCGAAGGCGCAAGCGCGAAGTCCGGCAAATCCGGCCTGGGGGGAGTCGGGCTCATGATAAGTATTTTGTAAGTTTACAACGCATAGATTAGGAATGGGGATTGGCTAATACGTTACGGAAGATGGGCCACGCGCATCGGGGACGTGACTTTGGGATTGTCCTACGGCGCTAGGACTTCCGCCTACTTCCTTTCGGAGGCTACATGATGCGCAGATGCTGCTCGGCGCTCCACCGCCGCCACCAACTTCTTCGTAACCGGCACTTCGATCCCGTGCCGCGCAGCCCCGCGCAGGATTGGCCCTGCGATGGCGTCCAATTCCGGAGCGTTGTGCTTTTCAACATCCTTTTGCATGGAGCTTCTCATGTTTGCGGGCATGCCCTTCACCCCGGAAAGTATGGCTTCAGGATCAACTTTGGCGCCCTCGGCCACGGCCACCGCGCAGGCCTCCCGCACGCAAGCCTCTCCCTGAGCCCGCCAATGCGGATCGGACAAAATCTCTCCGACAGTTTTATTCGCGGCGGTCGTGGTCAGCGCGAACGGGGCCAGGAACACAATCTTGCCCCACATAAGAGTTGGCTCGTCATCAATGAACCGGCACTCGAATCCCTTTTTCTGCAACTCGTCGAGAGTAGCGCCGAGCAAACTTCGTCCGGCCGAAGACACATTCAGACGGGCAAAGGGCGAGCGATGCACGATGTGTCCAGGCGCAATCCGCTCGGACTCGACCGCAATCGTAGCCGCAATGACTTTCTCCGCGCCGTACTTCGCGCGCAGCACCGCCAGATGATCGATGCCATTCAGCAGCGGAACAATCGCCCGAACCGAGTCGGGCTTCGTGACCGCAGCCAGGGCCGAGTCTAGTTGCGTGGCTTTCACGGTAATCCAGAGAACGTCGGCGGGCGGAACCTCCGCCGCGCGCGAAATCGGAACCCTGAAGTTTCCGAAAGTACTTTCCAAATGAAGTTGTTCGGGATATTGCTCGAGAGATTCCGGCCGTACCACCACGGTAACCGACGCGCCGCACCGCGCCAGGCACGCGCCCACCAGACCGCCTACTCCACCCGCGCCCAGGATCGCATGTCGCATGGCAGTCATGCACGCATCATTTCTTCGGAGCCGCCGCTTCCACGCACTCCAGTATCTCCGCCTCACTCAGCGTGTGATCGCTCTGCTTGGCGCGCTGATAGATGCGGTCCACTACATTGTCGGTCACCGGAATGCCGCGCCGCTCCAGCCACCACAGCACGTTCGATTTTCCGCTCATCGGACCGATGTCGATGATCTGCTCCATCCCGAACACATGCGACGGCACTCCCGAATACACGGTGTTCGCGAGCACAACATCGTCCTTGTGATAAGCCTTAATGATCGCCGAGGCGTGCACGCCCGTCGCCGTGCGAAACGCATCGTCGCCCACCACGGGATAATTCGCCGGAATCGGCACGCCCGTCGCCCGCGAGACCGCCTGGCAATATTGCTTCAATTTAGTCAGGTCCTGCTCATCCCAAGGCGCAATGCCCATCAGCTTCAGATTCACCAGCATCTGATCGGTCTGCGTATTGCCGACCCGCTCTCCCAGACCAATAGCACAACCGTGCACGCAATTCGCGCCGGCGATGATCGCCGCCATCGAATTCGCAATCGCCAGGCCGCGGTCGCTGTGCCCGTGCCAGTCCACACGGATCTTCTCGCACGACGGTTTCACCACTTCCGCAATCACGAATCGCACCAGCGCCAGCGCACCCATCGGCGTGGCGTGCCCGGCCGTATCGCAAATGCAAATCGCGCGAGCGCCGCAATTGATTGCGGTCGCATACAGCCGCTTGACCGTCTCCGGATCGCAACGACTCGTATCTTCGGTAACGTACATTACGTCGAGCCCGAGCGAAACCGCGTACTTCACGGCCTTCTCGGTCGTCTGTAAAAGAAAATCGTCGGTCCATCCTTCGGTGAATCTTCGAATCGGACTCGATCCAATAAAAGTAGCGGCCTCGATGCGCAACCCGGTCTGCTGCACGATCTCGGCGATCGGACGGATGTCATTCTCATGGGTCCGCGCCGCGCAGTTGGCGCGAATTTTCATCTTGTGCGCAACGATCTCCTTCGCCAACGCGGTCACCGCCTCAACCGCTCGCTGCCCCGCTCCCGGCAGTCCGAGGTCGAGCGAATCGATCCCCAACGCCTCCATCAAATGAAGGATCTCAATCTTTTCCGCAATCGAAGGATCACGCACCGAAGGCGACTGCAGCCCATCGCGCAACGTCTCGTCATTAATCAACACCGGCCCCGCCGGCTTGAGCCCTGGAGGGTAGTTCGTGTTCCAGTCGTAAATGAGGTCAGGAGTGTGCATGGGAAACAGCTTCTAGCTTCTAGCTTCTAGCTCCTAGCTCCTAGCTTCTAGCTTGCAGACTTATGGGGGACAGCCGCCGTCGGCTGTCCGGCCGAGCAAGGCTCCGCTTGGCCCTCAATCCGTAGTCACGGAACACGGGAGGCAAGCGGTTTCTTAATGTTTCCACAGCCTCATCACAGTGCCGACGCGATCGGGTAGCTAGTAGCTAGTAGCTGTTCACTTCTCCTTCGGCGGCAGCGTCAACCCGAACACAGAAATCATCCCCTGCCCCGCCACGTTGACCTTGGCTTCTCCAGGATTCGGCAGGTAAAGAGTCTTGCAGTGTTCGCAACGATAGACCTCGGCATTGGGACCCCAGGCCTTTTCCGCATCCCCGCAAGCCTGTTCCAAAATGTCCGTGGTATAGAACCAGCGCTTCAAATGACCGCCACAGAATTTTCCCTTCTCATTTTTCTCGTTGCAGGCGCGCTGCCCGGCCTTCTTGATCTTCACCTTGTGGTTGGGAAGCTGCGGAATATTCTGCGCGCCAGAAGTGGTCACTTCGCTAGTTGCCAAAGACGTACCCCTCGTTCGAGCGGCCCAAACACCGCCAGATTCGGCCTTACGCGGTCATTGTAACCGAAACCCTGCAGGCGAAACATGTGCGTGGCGGCGACGACGAGCCTGAAGTATTTGCCGGCGCTGCGCGTGCCGCACCGCCTTCCCGCCTCGATAAGCCAGCGGCCAGCGTGTGCCGCAACAGTTCCCGCTTAGAATCGGTAACCGGGTCGGAGTCATGAGGACTGGAATGAGGAAGACCGCTCATGGCGACAAGACTACACTGGACTCTAGGAGACGAAAAGCATGGCGAATGAAATCAAATCTGACTCGCCCCAAGCCGGCCCAGTCCAGGCAGCTTCGGCCACACCCGGTTCCATGAGCCGCGACAACGCCGAGCATTATCGCTGGGGCGTTGATTGCGACGGCTGGCATCTCGTGAAGGATGCGCAACTAAGCGTTATCGAAGAGTTCATGCCCCCGGGCGCGGCCGAGATTCGCCACCACCACGAGCGCTCCCAGCAATTCTTCTACATCCTGACCGGCGAAGTCTTAATGGAAATCAACGGCGAGAACATGCTGATCCCCGCGGGAAGCGGAGTCCGAATCCTGCCCGGAACGCGCCATCAGATCCGCAACCCGTCCTCCGGCCCCGTGCGCTTCCTAGTCATCTCGCAGCCCCCAAGCCACGGCGACCGCATTGACGAATAACTCACGTAGCGACAGCCGCCTCGGCGGTCCGGCCAGGGCGCAGCCCGGCCGACCCCGTCACAACTGCTTCCGCCCAATCACTCCCGCCGCTCGCAGCGCCCCGCGCAACCGCGTCCCCAACCCTCGCGCGAACTGCATATCTAAGAATCCCTCCATCTGCCGCCGAAAGCTCTCTCCATACCCATGCCACCAGACTTTCTTCATCCCCGGCATGCGGTCGATATCCAGATACTTCACCCTCACCATTTCATCCAGCCCGAAGCGCCCGTGAGTGCGGCCAATACCACTGGCCTTCACCCCGCCGTGCGGCGCCTCGCTGATTCCGAAGCACGAAATCACATCATTCACCATGACGGTGCCCGCATGGATGCGACGTGCCAGCCGCTCGCCGTGCTTCCGGTCGCGCGTCCACACGCTCGCCGCCAACCCGTATTCGGAGTCGTTGGCCAACCGAACCGCTTCGTCGTCGTCCGCGCACGCCATCATCGGCAGCACCGGACCGAAAGTTTCTTCCCGCATCATCCGCATCTCATGAGTTACATCGGCCAGCACGGTCGGAGCATAAAAATTAACGCCGAGTTCCGGCAGGCGCGTCCCACCCACCAGAACCCGCGCCCCGCGCGCCTTCGCGTCTTCCACGTGCGATTCCACAATCCGCACCTGCCGCTCCGCGATCATTGGACCTACATCGGTGTGCGAGTCCATGCCATTGCCCACGCACAACTGCTTCGTCTTCTCCACGCACACCTTCACAAACGATTCATACAAACTGCGATGCACATAGCAGCGCTCGACCGATAGGCACGCTTGCCCCGCATTGACGAATGCTCCCCACACGGCCGCGCTCGAAGCCACGTCCACGTCGGCATCCTCGAGCACGAGCATGGGATCTTTCCCACCCAGTTCCAGCACCACCGGAAGCAAGCGCTCCGCCGCAGCCGCCGCGATCCGTTTCCCGGTCGCAACGCTTCCAGTGAACACAAGTTTGTCAATCGGCGAACGCAACAGCGCTGCCCCGGCCGGCCCCGCGCCCACCACGACCTGAAACACATCCTCGGGGACGCCCGCCGCATGCAGCAACGAGGCCAGTTCCAGCGCCACCAGCGGCGTTAGCTCCGACGGCTTCAGTACCACGGCGTTGCCGGCCACCAGTGCCGCCAGCGTCTCCGTCGCCGGAATCGAAAATGGATAATTCCACGGCGAGATGATTCCCACCACTCCATGCGGCTCGCGAACCAGCCGACCAGTCTTCAGCTTGGTGGCCAGATTGCCGTGCGGCACCGGCTCATCGCGCAGCAGCGCCCACACGTTGTCGATCAAAAATCGCGCCGCATCGAGCACCACCAATACTTCGGTGACCAGCGCCTCCACCAGCGGTTTGCCCGCTTCGCGCGTGATCGTCGTCGCAATCTCGGATTTCTTCGCGTGCAGCATTCCCTGAAACTCGCGCAGCACGGCGATCCGCCGGCGCAGCCCCAATTCGGCCCAGGCCGCCTGGGCCGCGCGCGCTCGCGTCACCGCAGCCTCGACCTCCGCTTCCCCCGCACACTCAAATTCGCCCAGCACTTCGCCCGTCGCCGGATTCACCGACAAAATCTTCCGCGCCGCAATCTGTAAATCGGTAGCCATAAAGAAATCTTATTCCGTAGAGACGTAGCTCGCTACGTCTTCCTTCCCTGTGCACAAATCCCGCCCGAGGCTTAATGCATCCCAGGATATTTCCTCAAATACATCAGCACGAGGTCCATCGTATCGGTCGTCGCATGCGCAATAATTGGAATGGCAAGATTCCGCCCGCAAGCCAGGTACAGCGCCCCAAGCAGCAGGCCGTTCCACACATTCTCAAGCATCCCCGTCGCCCCCTGGTCGAGGTGGCCACATCCGAAAACTACACTGACCGCGACCAGGCTCACAATCCATGCCGCCTTCGTTTCGCGAAACACCCCAGCCACGCGATTCATCAGGTAGCCACGATAGTCGACCTCCTCGCCCAACGGCCCCAGCGTCCAGATGAGAACCAGATAGATCAGCAATACCTTCAGACTTCCAGCCACGCCCGCGAAGTCCGATAAGTCGGGCATCTTCCCCAACCATCGCGCGAGAAGCGGTTGCGTGATAAACAACTCCAACGCTTCCATTGCGCCTCCAACCGCAATTCCGACCAGCACTGCTTTCCCCCAGCTCCGCGGCCGCGCGAAGCCAACGTCTTTCCACCGCATCCCGCGCAGCCGCAACGAGGCCCAGCCCAGCAGGAACAAATAAGGAGTCTTGCTGACGAAAATGTGATGGTGCACATCGGCATAGAACAGCCCGGCGACAATGGCAAACTCCGCCACTGCCATCCACACGCTGTGTCGCAACCGCAATTGGAGCGAACCTGGCTCAGGCATAGGGCCTCCGCTTACCTAGTACTCAACATCAACCAGATACAGCCCGCTCGCGGGCGCGGTCGCACCGGCCGCCGACCGCTTCCGCGCATCCAGGATGCGCGACATATCCTCAACCTGTAACGTTCCCTTGCCCACGAGAATAAACGTGCCCACCAGATTCCTCACCATGTGGTGCAGAAACCCCGACCCCCGCACGATATAGACCAGTTCTTCCCCCAGCCGCTCCCACGACGATGAAAATATATTCCTAACATTGGACACAGCCGCATCGCTGGAACTGCTCGTGTGGGACCGGGTCTCAGACGCGGGCCGCAAGCCAGCCGCTTCCCCGCGCCCCCGCTCCGGGTCCACTGCCGCGAACGAAGTGAAATCATGCCCCCCGACCACCAGAAGCGCCGCCCGTGCCATCTCCTCCTCCGCCAGCGGATAAGGATAATGCCATACATACCGCGCCAAAAACGGTGGGCAGATCGCTTCCCGATAAATTCGATAGCGATAAGTTTTCGCCCGCGCCGAATGCCGCGCGTGAAAATCCGCCGCCGCTTCTGTCACCTCCAGCACCCGCACCGACGCCGGCAAAATATCATTCATCGCCTTCACAAAATTCCCCGTAGGAACGGAAGACTCCGTGACAAATGTCATGACCTGCGCCAGCGCATGCACTCCCGCGTCGGTTCGTCCCGAGCCTTGCGGCAATACCTTTTCCCCGGTAATCCGTCCAATGGCTGAGGCGAGTGTGCCCTGCACCGTAATGGCATCGGGCTGCACCTGCCAGCCGGAGAACTCCGCTCCGTCATAGGAGAGAATCACTTTGAGATTGCGCATGCGGCGATCTTTCGAATCCCAGCTCGCGGTTGAATCATCGAACCAGTTTCCGGCTTTGCCAGCAATTTACCAGTTCCATAAGCGCGGCGTAACTCCAGCCGCATTCCGGTCGGATATACTGAATGGTTTCCGCCGAATTCCGGTCTCCACGGTGGGTCTCTCAATCTCTATGTCCCGGGAAGCACCGAGAGCAGGAAGCCAAGGACGAAAATAAAATACGCGCGGCCGCGGGCAAGGTCGTTTTTCTTCCAGCTTTCCGGAACCTTCCGGCGGTCCTTTGCGTACCAGTGCTTGAGCAGGACTTAATTTTTGGCAGCTCGACCGCCTAAGTATTTGAAAGCGGTCTCGTACATTGTGGACGGGTAGGAATGCTGTCCCGTAAATCGTTTTGGGAAGGGCACGGCTTCAGCAGCGCCGCCCGCCAGTCAAGACGCAGGCTTTAGCCCCTGAGGGCCGGCCGTTTTCCCCAGTGCTCTTTATGAGACAGCTACTGAAATTTTCGCACCACGGTCTTAATCAGTTGGTTCCTAAACAAAACGGAGATGAGTAGATGCCATTCGCACGTTTAGCCTCCACCGCCCGGCTTGCCACGGCCGCAAGCCTATTCGCAACCCTGACCCTCGCGTGCTGGGGCCAGGAGTCGCCCGCGGCGCCCCCAACTCCTACCCCGCAGAATACGCCGGAAGCGCGGCCCGTGCCGGCGTTCAATTATGGCAAGCCCGTGTCGCATTTTCCCAATCCGATTGGCCCTTATACGCCACGGCACGTGGGAGAACCCAATCTAGCGAACACCGCCCGCATCGACCAGCTCATGCACGATGGCAAGCTCTACCTTTCGCTCAATGACGCGATTGCTCTTGCTCTCGAGAACAATCTGGATATCGCCATCGCCCGCTACAACCTGAACATTGCCGACACTGACGTGCTGCGTGCCAAGGCGGGCGCCTCCATCCTCGGTGTGCCGCTGGGCATCGTGCAGAACACGCCCGGCGGAGGCGTAGGCGGGCTCGGGGCCCAGGTCGGCTCCGGCACCGGCGGGACCACCATCGGTGCAGCTGGGGCGGGCGCGGGCGCCGCCGGCCTGACCAGTTCCACGCTCGGCTTGGGGCCACTGCTCAACAGCTACGATCCTGTGCTCACCGGCACCCTCCAAGAGGATCACTTCAGTCAACAAGCCACCAGTATTTTTCAAGGCGTGCTTCCCGGCACCAGTTTGGCCCAAAACACCGGTACGGTGAATTTCGCCTACCAGCAGGCTTTCCAGTGGGGCACGAACTTAACGCTGGGCTTCAACAACACCCGGAGCACAACCAACAGCTTCTTTTCCAGTCTCAGTCCGATCTTGAACTCCGGCTTCAAGGCGACTTTGACTCAGCATCTTCTCCAGGGCTACGGATTCGCACCCAACACCCGTTTCATTCGCATCGCCAAGAACAATCGTGAACTCTCCGATGTCGCCTTCCGCTTGCAGATCACCAGCACGGTCGATCAGATCGAGAACATGTACTGGGATCTCGTTTATGCTTACGAGAACCAGCGGGTCAAAGAAGAATCTCTGACTTTCTCGCAAAAGACACTCTCCGACACCAAGAAACAGGTCGAAATCGGCAGTCTCGCACCCATCGAATCGGTGCGCGCCCAGAGCACCGTGGCCGCAGACCAGCAGGCTCTGACGGTCGCCAAGACCAATCTTCAACTGCAGCAGTTGCTCATGAAGAATGCGCTCAGCCGCACTCTCCATGATCCCGCACTCACGAGTGCCGAAGTGATTCCAACTTCCACCATGGAAGTTCCGGAAAATGAGCAAGTCCAACCCACCGAGGATCTGGTCAACGATGCCCTGCGCCACCGCCCCGAACTCGTCGAGTCCCGCATCCAGTTGAACAGCCAGGAACTCAGCAACAAAGCGGTTCGCAGCGCTCTTTTGCCCACACTCGACCTCTTTGCTTACTACGGAGGCTTGGGAGTCGGTGGCTCGCAGAATGCGTCGAACCTCTGCGCCAACCTCGACCCCGCATTGCAAGGCTTCGGCTGCGCCACGAGCCCCACGCCAGAGGTAGGTTACGGCAGCACGCTGAATCAACTGGTGAACTCCACCGCGCCCGACAAGGGCCTGGGCTTGCAGCTCAATATTCCGCTGCGCAACCGCGCCGCTCAGGCCGTGCAGATCCGCTCTGAATTGGAATACCGGCAGACTCAGATGGCGTTGCAGCAAACGGAGAACAGAGTCAGCATTGAAGTTCGCAGCGCCCAATTTGCCGTTGAACAAAATCAGGCCAGCGTTGCCTCGGCCAAGGCTGCCCGGGATTATGCCCAGCAGTCTCTCGATGCCGAGCAGAAGAAATATCAGTTCGGCACTTCGACCACCACGGCGGTTCTGCAAACCCGAAGCGCCNNCTGCTCGACCACAACGGCATCAGCATCGACGATGCCGCTCGCGGCCAGGTCACCCACATGCCCAACGTTCCCTACGTTGCTCCGCGCAAGGAGCCGCCCGCAACCACGCCAGCGATTCAGGTGACCACGCCACCCGCTCAACCCTAGTCCTCACTGCATCCTCGTGGCGTCGCGGTTGCTCTACGACAGCGGCGCCTTTTGTTTTCTACTCACAATTCTTTACAATCCCGCGTCGTTTCCGGAAACTTCTCCCGCTAAGATTGAAGTGACATATTTTTGTCTCCCGCATCCAACACTGGAATCATCAGAAGTTTGCTGCTAAAAGAATGCGCGCCCCGCTTTTGCAACGACGCTTCATGCTGGGACGCCCTCGTGCAAGGAAGTTTTATTCCAAGACGCTTATCGCAAGGAGAAGACCGATGCTCTTACCGCGCTTGATTTCAGTGGTGCAGTTGCGGCTGCTGCCCCTGTACCTCGCTTCCGCCATATTCTTAGGGATAAGTCCGTCTTCGCTCTGCGGCCAGGAAACCCCGCCCGCGCCATCGGCACAGTCGATGCCTCCCGCCGCGCCTCAGCCCGCGCAGCCGCAGGCCGTTAATCTGAAGGACTATTCGGTTCCCCGCTCGGCCTTTCCTCGCGTGCTGCAACCTTACACGCCGCAGGAACTCGCGCAGCCGAGCCTGGGCAACTCGCCGCGCATCGACGCGCTTATGAAGGATGGCAAGATTTATCTATCCATCGATGACGCCGTCGCACTTGCACTCGAAAACAATCTCGATCTCGACATTGCCCGCTACAACTTGAATATTGCCGATGCCGACCTGCTGCGCGCGAAATCAGGCGCCAGCATTCTCGGCGTCAATACCGGCATCGTACAGAACACGCCGGGCGGCGGGGTCGGCGGACTCGGCGGCACAGTCGGCTCCGGTACCGGCGGCACGACGGTGGCGGCCGGTGGCGCCGGCACCGGCACCAACGGCTTGGTCAG
The DNA here is from genome assembly GCA_003136335.1 of Acidobacteriaceae bacterium. The sequence continues at coordinate 13,585 of PLEA01000640.1, forward strand.
CTCCACCCTCGGCATCGGCGCACCCATCACCAGCTTCGATCCTCAGCTTACCGGGACATTCCAACTCGACAAGAACAACACCGAGTCAGTCAGCGTCTTCAGCCCAGTCCCAGTCGTTGCTCAGAATACCTACACCTCGAACTTCGGCTACATCCAGGGATTCGAGTGGGGTGGCGCGCTCACCGGTTCCTTCAACAACACGCACCTCACCACCAACAATCCCACCAGCCTGCTCACGCCACAATTGGGCTCGACTTTCCAGTTCCGCTTTACCCAGAATCTCTTGCAGGGTTGGGGCTTCCTCCCCAACACGCGTTTTATCCGCATCGCCAGGAACAATCGCGAGATTTCCGACGTGGCCTTCCGCCTGCAAATCATCACCACCGTCGACCAGATCGAAAACATGTATTGGGACTTGGTCTACGCCTACGAGAATGTTCGCGTGCAGCAGGAATCTCTGACCTACGCGCAGAAAGCTCTCGAAGACTCCAAGCGCCAGGCCCAAGTCGGCACCGTTCCTCCCATCCAGGTCGTGAGTTCGCAGAGCACCGTCGCCACCGACCAGCAGAACCTGATCGTCGCTCAGAACAACTTGCAACTGCAGCAACTGCTCATGAAGAACGCGCTCAGCCGCAGCATCGAGGACCCCGTGCTCGCCGAGGCGGACGTGATTCCCACGTCAGCCATGCAAGTACCGCAGGAAGATCCCGTCATCCCCATACAAGACTTGATCAACGACGCGCTGCGCCATCGCGCCGAGTTGGTCGAGTCGCGGATTGATTTGCAATCGCGCGACATCAACAGCAAGGCCGTACGCAACGCCCTCCTGCCCACGCTGCAAGCCTTTGCCTATTACGGCGGGTCCGGAGTGGGCGGCGACGTGAATGCCCTTGTGCCCAATTGTTCCAGCACCTCGGGCACTTTCTGCTTCAATCCGGCGAAAGCTCCTCCTCCATTTCAGACCAGCAACTCCGTCGGCTACGGAGGCACCTTGAACCAACTGGTAAATTCCACCTCGCCCGACAAGGGCCTCGGCCTGACGCTCAACATTCCCCTACGCAACCGTCTCGCTCAATCGAACCAGATCCGCGCCGAACTGGAATACCGCCAGGCGCAGGTGCGTCAGCTCCAGCTTGAGAACCAGGTCCGGATTGAAGTTCGCAATGCTCAATTTGATGTCCGGCAAAACCGCGTCTCGGTGCAGGCGGCGCAATCCGCCGTGGATTTGGCACGCCAGACCCTCGACGCCGATCAGCAGAAACTCAAAGTCGGCCTGACCACCCAGACCGCAATCCTGCAGGATGCGGCCACATTAACCACAGGCGAGTCGAATCTGGTTTCGGCGAAGGCCGCCTATGAGAAGTCGCGCATCGAACTCGACCGCGCAACCGGATTGCTGCTCGATCACGCCGGCATCGATGTCGCCGACGCCACTCGCGGCCAGGTCACGCACCTGCCCACCGTCCCGTATGTCGCCCCCAGTCAGGATGCAGCCCCCGCGCCCCCGCCGTCGCCCGCGCCGCCTGGAACAATGTAGCGCCGCCATCCCGGCGGCAAAAGACACACTCGCGCCATCCAGTAAAAAATATCGACGCAACCGTGGATCGCGATGACCGGAAGTCCTTTCCCGTGCCAATGCCCGCGAATTGCCTGGCCACAAAATCTGTCATCGGGAGCGTGCGATTTGTTTCACCAGAAAATTGTCATCCCGAGCGTAGCATTGCGATTGGCCACACCAATCGCAATGCGAAGTCGAGGAACCTGCTTTTCACTCGCCATCACCACTCTGCACGCGGACGCCTGATAAACTACGCGCGATGGCGACATCCCCCCGGCCCGCACTCCCGCGGTTCTTCCGCTGGCTCTTACCTCTGTCGTTTGCGCTGCAGCTAGCGACCATCGCAGCCTTCCATCAATATCGAACTCGTCCGGGCGACGACCACTTCGAGTTTGGCTGGGAGATGGGCCGCGTGGGCCGGTCCATCGCTCTGGGCCAAGGCTTCAGCAGTCCTTACGAAGACAACACCGGCCCCACGGCCTGGGAGCCGCCGCTCTATCCCTATTTGATCGGCGGAGTGTTCAAGATTCTCGGCATCTACACCCACGCTTCCGCCTGGGTACTGCTGAGCATCAACAGCCTGTTCGCCACTCTCACCTGCATCCCGATTTTTCTGATCGCGCACCGAACCTTCGGCGAACGCATTGCCCAGTGGTCGGCGGGCGCGTGGGCGCTCTGTCCCTACGTCTGGTATTGGTCGGTTCATTGGATCTGGGACACGACTTTCACGCCGCTCGTCCTGGCTTGTTTGTTCCTGCTTGCTCTGGAATTGCAGGAATGGCCGGGCTGGCGAGGCTGGATTCTATTTGGCGCATTGTTCGGTGTTGGGGCGCTGGCTAATCCCACCATGCTCGCGTTCCTGCCCTTCTGCGGCCTCTGGATCTGGCGGCAGCGATACCGGCGCGGCCTCTCCTCTCTGGGCGGCATCGCGCTTTCGTCGGTCGTGTTTTTTCTGGTTCTCACTCCCTGGGTGGTGCGGAACTACGAAGTTTTCGGGCGCTTCGTCTTTCTGCGCGACGATTTCGGATTGCAAATCCGCCTGGGCAATGGCCCTGGTGCGGACGGCATGCTGATGGCCTACCTCCAGCCCAATCTCAATAAACTGGAGCTCGAAAAGTTTCAGCAAATGGGCGAACTCGCGTATGCGGACTCCTGCAAACGATTGACCTTCGACTGGATCCACGCCCACCCGGCGCGCTTTGCGGTCATCAGCCTGAAGCGCTTCTTCTATTATTGGAACGGCGTTCCCCGACCCACCGGCAGCGTCGCCCCGGTGGACTTTCGCACTTCCGCGTTCCTGGCGATGTCCGTACTGGCGCTCTGGGGACTCGGACGCGCACTCCGCCAGAAGCGGCCTGGGGCGTGGCTTTTCACGGGACTGGTACTGACCTATCCCACGGTGTACTACTTCGTATTTCCGCACGCCCGCTACCGCCATCCCATCGAACCGGAGTTGGTGATCCTGATCGTATTCCTGATATCGGAAACGACGAAGCGAAAGCCGGCCGCGCTTCAGCCTGCGCCTGAGCAACAAAATCCAGTGTGAGACAATTTCGAGTCCGCGAATCCTGATTGGTATTCCGCTTATGAATCTCTCCGTCGTCATCATCACTTTCAACGAAGAAGCCAACATCCGCCGTACGCTCGAAAGCGTGCAGCTGCTGGTCGCCGACGGCAAAGGAGAGATCATCGTCGTCGATTCCGGCTCAACCGACCGCACGGTGGAGATCGCGAAGGCCTTCGGTGCAAAAGTCTTCATCGAGGAGTGGAAGGGCTATGCCGCGCAGAAGAATTCAGCCATCGACAAAGCGACGGGCGACTGGATTCTGAGTCTGGATGCGGATGAGGAAATCGACTCCGAGTTGACCAAAGTACTAACGGGCCAAGGTGATGACCGCCTGCTTCGGAGCGGTTCGCCCGAATGGTGCCTGACGATAGGACAGGGAGGGTCAGCCGGTCGAGAAATTATTAAGGGAAAGCCTGTTGGATTTCTCCTCCGTCGCAAAAATTATTTCTTGGGTCAGTGGATCAAGCACGGTGGCTTCTGGCCCGATCCCAAGCTGCGCCTCTTTCGCCGTGGAACAGGCAGGTTCGAGAATCGCGCGGTGCATGAGGATATCCGGGTCGATGGATTGACGAGACCTATTCGATACGG